>DATFIF010000154.1:0-2207 GCA_035270405.1 Paludibacteraceae bacterium
TCGCCTCCTACAGCACCCACGTGCAAATCCTCTTCGTAGGTTTGAGGCGCACGATAACCGCTCGAGTAACTTACTCTTAAAATGATGTTTTCAATAGGTGTATATCGCAAATTAGCACGCGGTGAGAGTACTGGCTTCTTAATAAGGCTATGTTTTTCGAGACGTGCGCCAATTAAGAAACTCAACACGGAATTTTTCCACTCGTTTTGCACGTAACCACCATACAAATGCACTTGTTGATGTAAATCGCGATTATAACCGAGAATTTGATCATGTAATTTATTATACGAATATTCAGCTCCTGCGCTCAAATCGGCTGGCATAAACAGAAACTTATCCATAGAGAAACGATATTGCGCTCCCACAACTGCCGTAATATCTTGCGATTGACCATAGGCCTTTAAATTCTGCTGCGTGCCAAAATAACTTTCGCGAGCAATGTATTGAGACGACGCATAGGTCGACAAAAAGTGTTTACTATCGGGCGTAAAATAATCGAACTTCACACTTCCTGCATCAATATTATGTCGCAATTGTTCGGCAATATCAGCTTCATGCGGAGGACGGTCCAGATTATTACCGCCACGACGAAACTCTCCTAAATGATGATATTCAGCCGTAATCTTTGAGTAATCACTGGTTTTAAAATAACTTCTAAAACCAACCGTCGAACTATTTAACGTAGGAATTTCCGAAAAACCATCATCGTCGCGATCATACGCTTCTCTATTACGATGAACGCCAAACAAAAATACGCCAATCTTAGAGTCCGAAGTCACAAATGAACCGTTCAACGTCGTATTCATATCTAATGCTTTGGCTCCTATGTAATTGGTATGATTCGAGATATTTACAAAATTACGCACAGGTTCTTTCGTAATAATATTCACTACACCGCCAATGGCATTCGCTCCAAACAAAGCAGAACCGCCACCACGAATGACTTCTACACGGTCAACCATGCCTGTAGGGATTTGTTCTAAGCCATACACAGAAGCTAATGAACTAAAAATAGGACGACTATCCATTAAAATTTGCGAATATTGACCTTCCAAACCATTAATACGCAGTTGTGGTACGCCACAATTTTGACACGACATTTCGACACGTAAACCCGTTTGATAATCAAGCACTTCTGCCATATTATTGGACGAAGTAGTTTCAAAAATCAAGGGCGATATCACATTTACAATGCTCACCGCTTGTTTCTGTTTAGTTTCGTATTTATTAGCAGTAACAACCACGTTATCAATCAAAAAAGACGCTTCATCCATTTTCATATTAAGTTCTACTGTACTATTTTCTTTCACAGTAACCACACGTTCTTCAGACGTGTAGCCCACCATCGAAAAGAGCAATGTATGTTCTCCCAAAGGTAGATTTCTAAGAAAGAAATGTCCTGATTCATCAGTAGTGGTACCAATGGAAGAACCTTTTATTTGAATGTTGACAAATGGAATATGTTCATCGGTGGCATCATCAATCACATGACCAGTAATATGAGCATCTGTCACTTCCAACGATCGACCTTTGCCGTAACGATGTTGATTTTGCTGTGCGTAAGTTATAGACGACAGAGATATAAAAACAAGTACTGCCAAAAGGCAGTATAAAGTAGATTTTTTCATTTAGTTGTAATAATTAGTTATAAAAATAGCGATGGAAATTCGGAGGATATACTCGAATTTTCATCAAAAAGAATAGAAAATAACTGATTTATTAACAACTAGGAGGTGCTCGAAGTGGGGCAAGAGGATTATAAAAACGGATATAGTCAAACAAATCACGTTTGCAAACTATAATTTGCATGACATAACAAAAAACAGAGGCAAAAACTATGGCAAAAGCAATGGTAACAGCCAACGAAAGTGATCTAATTAAGCTAAAATCAGCGGAGGAGTGCTGATGTTGAGCATTGGAATATGGGTGCGAGTGAGTGACGAAACGAGAACCTTCGACATGAACGTGGGTAAAAAATACACCATTCATGTAATGAAACATAAATAATGTCACCAATAACCATTTCAACAAAGAAGAATTTCTCAATCGCATACTATTTAGAAAGCATCTAATTAAACTAAGGCGCAAAGGTAAACAAAATATAGCGAAGAAATAGAGCTAGTAGAACTTAGCTCTTGATTTTTAGAATTCTTTAACTAAAGAATGTGGAGATAGCGAATCACGCGCACGTTAAATAATAAAGATTA
>DATFIF010000155.1:0-14378 GCA_035270405.1 Paludibacteraceae bacterium
CTCTTTTACGTTTATAAAAACCAAATAATATATCCTTTATGAAAAAAGCATTAAAACTTATAGCTGTTACACTTTCTTCCATTGTTGGTTTGGTTTTGATTGTAGCGGTTGTAGCTATTTGGGTTGTATTTACTCCAGCAAAATTGACACCAATTGTTCGTGATCAATTACCTAAATTTGTGACATGTGAAACAACTTTGGATGAAGTAGATTTGACTTTTTTTTCAACCTTTCCTCACTTTGGGTTGCACATTCAAAACGTCTGCTTAACAAATCCGATAGAAGGCTCTGCTTCTGATACACTTGCTTATATTGGCGATTGTACGGTTACTATCGATTTAATGGCATTTTTGAAAAACAACGACGTCGTTTTAAATCAATTTTATTTGGAGAACGGATTTGCTCATATTTATACGAATAGTAAAGGTGAAACCAATTATGATATTATGGTTCCGTCTGAAGAGCCTGAAGATAGTTTGGACACTGAATTTTCGTTTGGAAAAATTGATTTACAGTCAGTAACCATAAAAAACTTACGTTTAGTTTACGCCGATGATCAATCAAATCTGTATGGAAATGTGGATGCGATGAATGCCGATATGAATGCCGCTTTGTTTGACAATAATGGTGATGCTCAATTCACACTTAATTTAGCTGGTGTTACTTTTGACATGAACGATTCCACACGTATGAGTACCCAAATATCTACGGTTTATATGGATTTTAATGGGATTAAAGAGGGCGATGACATTGCTGGGAATCTTCTAGTGAAATTACCAGATTTCTCTTTTAAAATGGACGATGTAGATTATGCGAAATCATTAGACTTGCTGATTGATGGTCCTGTATCAGCCAATTTAAAAACGCTTAAATGTGCTTTAAACGAAACAAAAATTAGTTTGAATGACCAAGAATTGTCGTTAGACGGTTGGGTACAATATGCTGAAAATGGTGATATACCGATGGATTTGAAGTTTGCTTCTGCTACATTGGATTTGAAGAAAGTATTAAATTTATTACCTAAAGAATATGCCGATATGCTTTCTGACCTTACGGCCGAAAGTTCTGTTGATGCGTCGGGTAGTGTGGTGGGTGTTTACAACGATTCGTTGATGCCTCAAATAAAAGCTCTTATGAATTTCAATCGTGGCACTTTTGCGTACAAGGGAGTTCCTTATACCTTGAAATCAGTAAAAGGTTCGGCCGCTGTTTTGATAGATATGAATCCGAAAGCTAAATCCTCAATAAAGATTATTGATTTATCGGCAAAAACCGGCACCTCTTTATTGAGAGCATCAGGTAATATTGCCGATTTAATGGGGGATTTTGCGTGTGATTTTAATATCAAAGGCGATCTTAATCTCCCGGAAATGGCGTGGTTTTTACCGGAAGACATGAAAGTTTTAATGAAAGGTCGCGCTAAAGGTTACATGAATACTCAATTCAAATTAGATGATTTTTTGGCTGTAGATATGCATAAAATAAAAGCAACGGGAACTTTTGACGTCAGCAATTTAGATATTGTTTACGAAGACAGTATGTTGATTAAATCACCGTCTGCTTCTTTGAGTTTTACATTGCCAAGCACGCATCAAAATAGAAGTTTTACAGAACTTTTGGGTTTGACAATCAATAGTTCTGACTTGAAAGTTGATATGATAGAGACGATGAAAGCAGACTTAAGCGGTGCTGCTTTGCAAGTGGGAGTTTCCGATTTTATGGATACTACAAAAATGATGTCGATGACGTGTGATTTTGATGTGGAACATCTATTTGCAACGATGGATACAATGACCGTAGATGTGGTTCAACCGAAAGGAACGATTACTTTATCTCCTTCGCGACGCAATCCTAAAAATCCTCGCTTGTTGTTGAATTATAATAGTCAGTCGTTGGTGGCAAAAATGGGTAATTCATTTAAAATGGATACTAAATTTGTGAAAGTTTCTGCGGCTACAACCTATAACGATCAAGAAGAAAATCTTTATTTACGCTGGAGTCCTCGCTTAGATGTCGATTTTAATAATGGTGTGATTCGGACATCTGCACTTCCTTCGACTATTATTATTCCAACTATTAAGTTTAACTTTAACCCTCGTCAAATTACTATTGAGGATAGTCGGATTATTATTGATCAATCCGATTTTCGTCTGAGTGGAATCGCCAAAAATTTCCGTAACTACGCGAAAGGAGAAGGGTTGCTCGAAGGAGAATTTGATTTTGTATCGGAACAAACTCACGTTACTCAATTGATGGATTTAATGAATGGGTTTGGCGTAAGTGATTCAACTACTACGGCTGATGTGGCTGCTAATCAAGCTAACTCCGAACAAGTGGGTGATCCATTTATAGTTCCTAAAGGCATCAATATTACACTCAATACAAAAATTAAAAAAGCACTTTATGCTCATAATAAGGTAGAAAATGTCAATGGAAAGTTGACTATTAAGGATGGCGTCATCATTTTGGAACAGATTGGTTTTACATCCGAAGCTGCTGAAATGCAATTAACGGCTCTGTATCGTAGCGATCGTCCTAATAACCTGTTTGCAGGTGTTGATTTTCACTTATTGAATATTGATATCAAGAAATTGATTGATATGATTCCAGATGTGGATACCATTTTTCCCATGTTGAAATCATTTGACGGTCGTGCACAATTCCATTTTGCAGGCGAAACGTATATGAAAGGCAATTATGATTTTAAAATGTCGACATTGAGAGGCGCTACTGCTATTGAAGGTAAAGACCTTGTGTTGTTGGACAGCGAAACGTTTGGTAAAATAGCGAAGCCATTGCTGTTTAGTCGTAAAACTAAAAATCTTGTGGATAGCATCAGTGTCGAGGCTACTGTGTTCCGTAATGAAGTGGATATTTATCCGTTTATTATGTCGATGGATAATTATTCGGCTATTATTGCGGCGCGTTACGATTTGAATAACAATTACAATGCACACGTGGAAACGGTTTCGCCGATTCGATTAGCCTTGCAAATTACTGGAAATGCGACGGATTTAGATAATATGAGTTTTAAACTTCAGAAAACAAAGTATAGCAATTTGTTTAAACCTGAAAAACGCAACGCTACTCAGGAGCGAACGTTGGCTTTGAAGAAGTTAATATCTGATGCGCTCAAAGAGAATGTAAAATAAGTTTCAGATAATACAAAAAAACTTCCCTGATTAGAGGGAAGTTTTTTTTGTTCAATATAAGTGCGAAGTTGTTTTTTTTATTGAATTTCGATAAAAACAGTTTGATGTTTAAATAATAATGTATTCCTTTGTAGTGTTAATAGCATAATTAAAGCGGGTAATTTTCACGCTCTTTATAATCATAAATATAATTTTTGGTATTTTGTATTGCATAGTACTAAATTTATAATAACTTTGCATTCGAAATTATAGTGGAAACGAGTTTATATTGTAATTGTTACTTTAAGTTGAAATTTTAATTCATAATTAAACAGATGATTCATCTCGAAAATATTCATAAAACCTATTATTCTGGTTCGCCATTGCATGTATTGAAAGGTGTCGACCTTCATGTTGCAGATGGTGAGTTTGTCTCTATTATGGGCGCATCAGGTTCTGGAAAATCAACTTTGTTAAATATCGTTGGTATTTTGGATAATTATGATGAAGGCAGTTATTTCCTCAATGGACGTTTGATTAAAGATTTATCGGAAACAGAGTCAGCCAAAGTACGTAACGAAATGATTGGCTTTGTGTTTCAATCGTTCAATCTAATTAATTTCAAAACAGCCCTCGAAAATGTGGCTTTGCCTCTCTATTATCGGGGTGTTTCACGCAAAAAACGTAATGCCATTGCCTTAGAACACCTTGATAGATTAGGTTTAAAAGATTGGGCAAATTATCTCCCAAATGAGATGTCAGGCGGTCAAAAGCAACGGGTGGCTATTGCACGTTCTATTATTGCACGACCGCGCCTCATATTGGCTGATGAGCCTACGGGGGCTTTGGATAGTACCACATCGCAAGAGGTGATGGATATTCTTCGTCAAGTAAATCGTGAAGAAGGTATTACGATGCTCATTGTGACGCACGCCCGCGAAGTGGCAGAACAAACGCATAAAATTATTAATTTCAAAGATGGTTTGATTAGTAGCGTCGAAGAACTTACCAAAAATAAGTAGTAAGAGATTCTAGAGTAATAACTGTATGAAAGATCTTTTTCAAGAAATATTTTTAACCATTCGTGCCAATAAAATGCGTACGTTTCTCACGGGATTTTCTATCGCGTGGGGAATTTTTATGCTAATTATTTTGTTGGGAGCTGGCAATGGTTTGCAAAATGGAATGATGGAAGGTTTTCGCTACATGTCCAAAAACTCCATTTCACTCTATCCAGGTTATACGTCGATGCCTTATAATGGCATGCAAAAAGGGCGTCAGATTCGTTTTGTGCAAAGCGATATTGATTTTCTACGTGAAAACTTAACCAATATTTCTGCTTTTTCTGCCATTTACAACAAGTGGAATTCAACTATCGTCAATGGTAAAGAAGTTATTTCTAGTACAATGTCGGGCGTAGAACCAGATTATCAATTGATGCGTAGTTTGAATATTGTCGAGGGACGGTTTATCAATTTAGCGGACGACCGTGAAAGTAGGAAAGTGGTGGTTATTCATCCCAAAACGGCAGAAGTTTTGTTTCGTGATGAGAATCCTATTGGTCAATATGTGCAGATAGATAAAGTTCCTTTTCAGGTTGTTGGCTTGTACAGCGAAGAGGGCTCAGCAAGGAGTTCAAATTCCTTTTACATTCCGTTACGTACGGCACAACGGATTTTTAATCCATCAGGCTATCTCAGTGACGTCTCTTTTGTGGTCGAAGGTATCGAGAATGAAGAGCAAAGTGCTGAATACACCAAAAATGTGCGACGTATGTTATCGCAACGTTTACAATTTAATCCCGACGATCAAAATGCCATGTGGATAAGTGATCGCTTATCGAGTTATATGCAAGCACAAACAATTTTTAATGGCATTGCTTTATTCGTTTGGATTATCGGCATTGGAACTTTAATTGCTGGTGTAGTTGGCGTGAGTAATATTATGCTTATCACCGTTAAAGAACGAACTCATGAATTTGGGATTCGTAAAGCGTTAGGCGCATCGCCCTCTTCTATTTTACGTTTAGTAGTGGTAGAATCGCTTACTATTACTACATTTTTTGGTTATATTGGCCTGGTTTTAGGTGTGTTATTGACGGAAGGTTTAGCCTCTATTTTGGCTCAAAATGCTGCTGTTGCAACGGATGAACCTCATATATTTTTGAATCCTACGGTTAATTTAACCGTTGTTTTAGCAGCTACAGCCATTTTGATTTTGGCCGGAGTAATTGCTGGCTATGTGCCAGCGAAACGTGCTGTAAATATAAAACCCATCGAGGCATTGCAACATAAATAAACACAACAGAAGTATGTTTGATTTAGATACATGGCAAGAAATTTGGTTAACCATAACGCGTAATAAATCGCGTAGTTTGTTGACTGCTTTTGGCGTGTTTTGGGGTGTTTTTATGTTGGTGGTTATGGCTGGTTTTGGTGTTGGCATTCGTCACGGAATAATGGATGGCGTTGAACATTTTGAGGCGAATTCTGCTTTTTTCTTTCCTGGAAGTACATCGGAACCTTATAAAGGTTTTCAACGAGGTAGAGTTTGGTTTATGGATATGTCCGATTATGAGGCCGTGAAACATCAATATGCTGATAAAATTAAATACATGAGTGGTGTGATGTTTGGCGGAAGTTCTCCCAATAATGTGGTTCGTCTCGATAAGTTTGGTTCGTTTTCTATTATGGGTTTTTCGCCTGATTATAATTTGATTAATCCGAGCCGCATTTTGCAAGGGCGATTTATCAACGATATTGATATTCGTGAATACCGTAAAGTGTGTGTTATTGGTAAACGTATTTTGAATGACTTGTATGCACCTGGTGAAGAGGTAATAGGTTCACTTCTTAGAGTTAATGGGATTTATTATACCGTTGTAGGCGTTTCTGAAGCAGTTTCTAAAAATATTAATGTGTTTGGCGATCCTGAGGAGATGATTAATTTGCCTTTTACAACCTTACAACAAGCACAAAATCAAGGAGATAAAGTTCATTGTATAGCTTTGGCAGCCAAACCATCTGTGAACATTGTTGAATTGGAGGAAGATGTCAAAATGTTATTGAAGAATCGAAATAGCATAGCGCCTACTGACCCTAAAGCCGTTGGTTCGTTTAATGCGAAGAAGATATTTGATATTTTTCAAGCACTTATTATTGGTATCAACGCCTTGATTTGGATTGTAGGTTTAGGAACTTTGCTCGCAGGAGTTGTCGGCGTGAGTAATATTATGTTGGTGACAGTGCGCGAACGCACTCAAGAAATTGGTGTTCGTAGAGCTTTAGGCGCCTCGCCTTTTACTATTCTTAAGCAGATAATGAGTGAAAGTTTAGTATTAACATTCTTGGCTGGTATTTTTGGTATTGTTCTTGGCGTTGGCGTGCTCGCTATTGTGTCTCAAATTTTAGCCGCCAATCCTTCAGATAAAATGCCATTGAGTAATCCGCAAATCTCTTTTGGTATAGCCATAGCAGCACTTATGGTCATTGTAGTAGCAGGTCTTGTGGCGGGTTGGCTCCCATCAAAACGTGCTTTACAAATCAAAGCGATTGACGCTTTACGCGATGAATAAAATTTATAAATTATAACGTCTAACTGATTATACATTATGAAAAAAGCAATTAGAATCATTTTACTTTCTCTTTTGGGAATTGTTATTGTTGGCACCTTTGTCTTTTTATGGCAAAAATCGCAACCTAAAACGGTGGTTTATGACATTGTGAAACCATCTATTCAAACGATTGCTAAAAAGACGGTCGCCACAGGTAAAATAGAACCACGCAACGAGGTTTCCATAAAACCACAAATCTCAGGAATTATCGCTAAAATTTACAAAGAGGCTGGACAAAAAATCCAAGCTGGCGAAATTATTGCGTTGGTAAAAGTAATCCCCGAAATGAGCCAACTTAATAGTGCTGAAAGTCGTGTAAACCTAGCTAAAATTGATTTGGATCGTATTCAAAAACAGTTTGATCGTGACGAAAAACTGTATGAATCGAAAGTGGTGTCGCGCGAAGATTACGAACAGAGTAAAGCGAACTATTTGAAATCAAAAGAAGAGGTTCAAAATGCCATTGATAACGTCGAGATTATTAAAGATGGAATTGCCAAACGTTCAGGTTCTTATAGTAATACACAGATTCGTTCGACCATTACAGGTGTGATTCTCGATATTCCAGTTAAAGTTGGAAACTCCGTGATTCAGTCCAATAATTTTAATGATGGAACAACGATTGCGACGATCGCTGACATGAATGATATGATATTTCAAGGAAAAATTGACGAAACAGAAGTTGGTCGAGTTCACGAAGGAATGCCTATTGTGCTGACTGTTGGCGCGTTGCAAGATAAAAAATTTAAGGCCGTATTGGAATATATTTCTCCTAAAGGTGTTGAGGAAAATGGTGCAGTGATGTTTGAAATGAAAGCGGCTGCACGTATTCCTGACTCAATAGTTATTCGAGCAGGATATAGTGCTAATGCCGAAATTATTCTAGATGAGCGGCAAAATGTTTTGACGATTCCTGAAAGTGCCGTCACATTCGAAAACGATTCCTCTTTTGTGTACGTGCTCAAAAACAGTAAAGATAAAACCCAACTATTTGAAAAAAAGTCTGTGGTTTTGGGCTTGTCTGATGGAATTAATATTCAAATAATAACTGGCGTGGTAGATTCGATGGAAATTCGCGGCTTGCAAAAGGTTGACAAATAGAGATGCTCCACGTTTTATTAAATATTTGGGATAAGGTTTCAAAATTTCGATGAATTTTCACAAGAGAATTCGATGAAAGACCATTAATAAACTAACAGATTATGAAACTAAAAATTATAGTATTGACCATTTTAGCCCTCTTAGCTGCTTCGCTGAGATCTCAAGAAGTTTGGACGTTGAGTCAATGTGTGGATTATGCGGTGCAAAATAATATAACCGTACAAAAAATGGCTTTACAACGCGATTATCAAGAGTTGAACCTCAAAACATCACAACTGAGTTTTGTTCCAAACTTGAATGCTGGATTAGGTCAAAACTTCTCGTTTGGTCGAGCAACTGGCAGTAATAATATCACAACAAGCCAGTCCATAGCGTCAACGAATTTTAATATCTCTACATCCATGCCTCTTTTTCATGGTTTACGCATTACCAATCAAATAGCTTCTGATAAGTTGAATTTACAAGCTTCCATCGAGGATTTGAACAAAGCAAAAGAGGATTTAACCCTTAATATCACGGCTTATTATTTGACTATTTTGTACAATAAAGAGTTGTTGACTATTACTCAAGAACAAGTGAAGTTGAGTGAAGAACAAGTTAAAAACACGCAGTCTTTGGTTGAAAGTGGTAAAAAATCAGAGTCGGAGTTGTACGAAAATAAAGCTCAATTGGCGAATGACCAACAGACGTATGTAGAAGCTTCTAACGCTTTAAAGTTGGCTATTTTAGATTTGTGTCAAGCGATTAATTACACTGATATTTCTAATTTTGACGTGGCCGATATCGATACAGAATTATTTTTAAGTTATGCCGATTTTAGTTTGTTATCTCCAGAAGAAGCTTATACTAAATCGTTAGCCATGCGTCCTGCTATTAAAGCTTCCGAAAAAAGAATCGAGAGTAGTAAAAAAGATTTAAAAGTAGCGCAATCGGCCTATTATCCACAATTGGATTTGCAGGCTGGATACAATACAGGTTATTATCACTCTTTTCAATTGAACAACTTGCCGTTTGCTCGACAGTTGAAAGATAATAGTGGTGAAGTCGTTTCTCTCTCTTTATCGGTTCCTATTTTCAATCGACTTGCTGATGTAAATAGAGTAAAACAAGCTCGTATTGGTATTTTGAGTCAGGAGCTAGAGTTGGAAAACAACAAACAAGTATTGTTAAAAGAGATTCAAATTGCCTATTATAACGCTTTAGCTGCTCGCGAAAAACACCTGGCTGCTAGTAAAACCTCTGAAGCTTCACGCATCTCATTCGATTTTGAACAGTTAAAATACACGGGTGGAAAGTCAACCCCATTTGAGTTTAATAATGCTAAATCGCGTCTCGAAAAATCCTTGGCGCAAGAGGCACAAGCTAAATTTGAATTTATTTTTAGAACTAAAATCTTCGACTTTTACAACGGTAAAGATATTATATTCTAACATAGAGAGCTTACTTTATCGGTTAAGTTATGATAAATATGACCTATTAAAAAAGCGCAACTAAATTTTTAGCTGCGCTTTTTTAATATAAAGTCCTATAGACTACTCTACAGTAACTGATTTTGCCAAATTACGTGGCTGATCAACATTACAATCTTTTACTACAGCAATATGATAAGCCAAGAGTTGTAAAGGAATAACTGCTAACAAAGGAGATAAACACTCTTCCGTTTCTGGAATTGTAATACTATAGTCCGACATATCTCGAACAGTTGTATCGCCTTCCGTAATGATTGAGATAATGCGACCTTTACGAGCTTTTATTTCTTGAATATTGCTTACTACTTTATCATAAGTACCACATTTTGGTGCAATCACTACCACTGGCATTTCGTGATTAATCAACGCAATAGGACCGTGTTTCATCTCTGCTGCTGGATATCCTTCGGCATGTATGTAAGAAATCTCTTTTAATTTGAGTGCTCCCTCCAAGGCTATTGGATAGTTGTAGCCACGTCCTAAATAGATGAAATTTTCGGCATACGTGAATGTTTTTGCAAATTCTGCAATGCACTTATCTTGTTTTAATATCTCTTCAATTTTATCAGGAATTTTTCCTAATTCCGATACGATTTGCAAGTAACGCTCGTCGCTCAAAGTCCCTTTTTCTTTACCAATCATAAGCGCCAACATGATTAAAACGCCTGCTTGAGCTGTAAATGCTTTGGTAGAAGCTACGCCAATTTCTGGTCCCACATGTGTATAAGAACCTGAGTGTGCAGCACGTGGGATAGAAGCTCCTACAACGTTACATACACCGTAAATAAAAGCTCCGTGAGATTTTGCCAATTCAATCGCTGCAAGCGTATCAGCGGTTTCTCCTGATTGAGAAATCGCAATAACTACGTCGTCCTCATTAATAACGGGTCTGCGATAACGGAATTCAGATGAATATTCTACCACCACAGGAATTCGTGCAAACTCTTCGATAGCATACATTCCAATCAATCCTGCATGCCACGATGTGCCACAAGCTGTAATAATAATGCGTTTGGCATTCAGGAACCTCTCTTTATTGTCAATGAAGCCAGCTAATGTGATGTTGTTTTGTTCCACATTCACACGTCCACGCATACTTGTAGCTAGCGTGGTAGGTTGTTCAAAAATTTCTTTCAACATGAAATGAGGATATCCACATTTTTCCAATTGGCTTAAAGTCATTTCCAGTTTGTTGATTTCTGGCGTTTTTACGACGTTCCCAATCGTCTTAATGCACATCTCTTTACCACGTTGCAAATGCACAATTTCTTCGTCACCGATATATACCACTTTATTCGTAAATTCCACAATCGGTGTGGCGTCTGAAGCTAAGAAAAACTCATCGTCGCCAATACCAACAACGAGTGGACTTCCTTTACGTGCAGCAACCATTTCATCGGGATTATTTCGGTCTAATACTACAATGGCATAAGCTCCAACTACTTGACTTAAAGCTAATTGTACCGCTGTTCGTAAGTCAGTCTTGTCCGTTTTTTTGATATATTCAATTAATTGAATCAGGACTTCAGTATCCGTTTCGCTTTTGAATGAATAACCGTGTTTTATCAAACCTTGTTTGAGCACGGCGTAATTTTCGATAATACCATTGTGTATAATCGCTAACTCTTCCGATTCTGAATAGTGAGGATGCGCATTGACCTGATTCGGTTCTCCATGAGTTGCCCAGCGTGTGTGAGCGATACCGATTGTACCCGAAACGTCTTTTGATTCAACAGCATGTTCCAAATCGGCTACTTTTCCTTTCGCTTTATAGACTTTCAACTGTTGTTTGTTGTTAATCAATGCTACACCAGCGCTATCATATCCACGATACTCTAAGCGTTGTAAACCTTTGATTAAGATAGGGTAAGCATCTCTGTTCCCAATATAACCTACAATTCCGCACATATTTTTGAAGTTAAATGTTTGTAAATCAGTTGCAAATTTCGCCTTTTTAATCCATTTTTACAATAGGTACGACATCTTTTATGCACATTTTTATATTTTTGGGCTCCATTATCATAAAATTTCTTACTACCTTTGCTTTTATTACTAGGTTTTAGGAAGGAAATGAATCAAAATGAATTATATATGGCGCGCTGTTTGCAACTAGCTCAGCAAGCTGAAGGGCGTACAGCTCCTAATCCTATGGTTGGTGCCGTAGTGGTTCATAATGGCGTTATTATTGGCGAAGGTTATCATCAGCGTTGTGGAGAACCACATGCAGAAGTTCATGCTATTCGTTCGGTAATAAATCAAAATCTATTGATTGAATCGACACTTTTTGTAAATTTAGAACCGTGTTCACATTATGGAAAAACTCCACCTTGTGCTCAATTAATTATTGATAAAAAAATCCCACGAGTGGTTATTGGAATGGGCGATCCTAATCCACAAATCAATGGACGTGGCATTAAGATGCTTCGTGAAGCTGGAGTTGAGGTTACCGAAAATGTTTTAACCGATGAATGCAAGGCTTTGAATAAGCGTTTTATAACTATGCAGACACAAAAACGTCCGTTTATTATTCTCAAATGGGCGCAAACACAAGATGGATTTATAGATGCCATCAGAACACACTCAGAAACGCCTCCACTGCGCATCTCCAATGAACTGACTAAAACGTTGAATCATCAAATTCGTTCGGTAGAATCGGCTATTTTAGTTGGTACCAATACTGCAATTTTAGATAATCCACATTTGACGTCACGTAAATGGAGTAGTCACAATCCCGTGCGTATGGTGATAGATAAATCGTTACGTATTCCGACTACTTTTCATAGTTACGACCAAACAACACTAACCGTTATTTTTACCGATAAAATCGTAGAAAACAAAGAAAATATAGTATTTCAAAAACTCGATTTTTCGAAACAGATAGTTCCTCAAATTTTAGACTATTTATATCAACACGATTTAATTTCTCTTATTGTTGAAGGTGGCACTCAATTGCTTCAATCCTTTATTGATAGCAATTTGTGGGACGAAGTTTATATTGAAACTTCTCCTGTTGTGATTGGTTCTGGCGTTAAAGCTCCCGATATTAAAATGACTATCACCGAAACTTGCTTTTACGAAACAAATAAAATGGTGACTGGAATTCCTATTGTATGAATTTATTATCCGACATAGTCTATTGGATTTTTTTCGTGTTGTTCGTTTACACGATTATGATGGTTATTTTTGCCATCTTATTAGAAAATCGTAATCCTCTGAAATCGATTGCTTGGATTTTGGTTTTGGTTTTGTTGCCTATTGCGGGACTTATTATTTACATGCTTTTTGGACAAGATGTCCGTCGCCGTAAAATTATTTCCAAAAAAAGCATCAAACAACTTTCAAAGCCAGCGGTGCTCGATTTCGATTTTAAAGCGTTTGCTAAGGATAAGACGTTACCTATTGAAAATCAGAAATTAGTTTCATTACTCTACAAAAACGCTGAAGCCTATCCATACGAAGATAGTAAAGTAAATCTTTTTACGAGTGGAACGGAGACTTTTGAAAGCCTATTTTCAGATATTGAAAAAGCGCAAAATCACATTCATTTAGAATTTTACGTTATTGAAGATGACGAAGTTGGTAATCGGTTACGTGAATTATTGATTCGTAAAGCGCAAGAAGGCGTTCGAGTGAGAGTTATTTATGATTACGTTGGTGGTTTTTATTTGTCAAAATCGTATGTGAAATCGTTAGTACAGGCCGGCGTTTACATACATCCATTTTTACCGTTAAAACGTTCTATTGGCTTTAGTAAAATGAATTATCGTAATCACAGAAAAATTGTAATTATCGATGGTTTGATTGGGTATACCGGAGGAATTAATATTGCAGATCGTTATTTAAAAGGTAACAAATTGGGTTTATGGCGTGATACGCAAATTCGCATTGAAGGTGCAGCTGTTCGTGGTTTACAACGTTTATTTTTGATTGATTGGTTTTTTGTGGACAATAAAATTATAACTCATCCCAAATATTTTCCTCAAGTACCATCATTTCCACGCACTAATTTAATACAAATCGTTGGTTCTGGACCCGATTCCGACTGGAAAGCCATTATGCAGGGAATTATTGCTATGATTTTGGGAGCATCTCAATACGTCTATATTCACACGCCATACTTGATTCCAACCGACAGCGTTTTGACGGCGATGCAGACTGCTGCATTAAGCGGTGTTGATGTGCGTGTGATGTTACCCGAAAAATCTGATACGCGGTTGGTTACGTCTGCGTCAAACTCTTATCTACAACAATTATTGGAGTCTGGCGTTCGTATTTTCCTATATCAAAATAATTTTTTGCACAGTAAAGCCATTGTAGTAGATGATCGCGTATCAACGGTTGGTACAGCTAATATGGATGTCCGAAGTTACGAGCATAACTTTGAAATTAATGCTTTTTTATTGGATGAAAAATTAGCTGTGACACTCAAACGTCATTTTTTAAAAGATGCTCAAAGTTGTGTGGAAGTAAAATTAGACGTTTGGAAAACTCGTAAACGCGTAGAACGCTTTAAAGAATCTGTAGCACGACTCTTCAGCCCATTGATGTAATCTTATTTTTTATCCTCTATCTCTTCAAAATCAACGTATTCACTGGCCTTCTTAAACGTCTCTTTACGTCTTTGCTTGTCTGGGTCTAAGTCGCTATCTGTTGTTTGTTCACTCTCTGAGCGTGGAGTTTTTTTATGTTTTGTGAAACCAAATAGGGAACGCACAAAACCCAACCCAACGAGTAAAATGATTAAAACAAAAAATAACAAGAAGAAAAATATAGATCCTAAGAATGAAAGCATAGTTCATGAATTTTTAAATGGTACTATTTCTTACACAAAAATAGTGCAAAACGAGGAATTTACCAAAAAATTAAACCTTTTGACAGAATGTCAGTCTTAATGTGTAGATGAACAAAACGAATTTATTTATTTAAAATTTTAGCAGTATGAAAAAAATCAGTTTATTGGCATTTGCCTTAATTTTAGCAGTGGGAACATTGGTAGCTCAACCAGGCAGATCTAACCGTGCTAATTATTCTCCGGAAACACGAGCTATGATGCGTCTTGACGCT
>DATFIF010000156.1:0-4559 GCA_035270405.1 Paludibacteraceae bacterium
TTTCAACGCCGCCAACAATCAATTAACGGCGTACGACGTCGCTGCTATCAATGACTGGATGACTAGCAATGAAAAACACTACATTTTAGTGGGCCCAGGAAGATGGGGTTCGAGCGATAATTGGCTAGGAATTCCTGTAAAATGGGCGAGTATTTCGATGGCTAAAGTGATTGTAGAGTGCGGACTAGAAAATTACCGCATTGACCCAAGCCAAGGCACGCACTTTTTCCAAAATTTGACATCTTTTGGCATCAGCTATTTCACCATCAATCCCTACATCCAAAATGGGTATATCGACTACGAATTTCTGAATAAATTACCTGCCATTCACGAAACAGATTTTGTGCGGCATGTACAGTTGGAAGTGCCTATGGTTATAAAAGTAGATGGGAAAAAGAAGCGAGGCGTCGTATTAAAGCCAGAATAAACGCTTATTTGCGACCAGAATATAATAAAAACGCTTCAGTGGCTTCGTTGCCATAACTCTTCGAAACAGGAATTGGCTTAACGCCTGCCAAATCGAGCTCCAGATTAATTTCATCATTGTGACGTCGTAAAGCCACAACGTGTTCAAAATTAACCATATAAGAACGATGACAACGCCTTAATGGTGTATTTTCAAACTCTTGCGACATCTTTTTCAAGGTGTTACGCAATAAAAACTCGGATAGCTTCTCCTGATTAACATATTTAATCACCACATAATTGTCCGCAGCTTCTAAAAATACAATATGTTCAAAAGCAACTGAAAATCGCAACTCGCCTTTTTCATCTTTAAACTGAGCCACAGTTGGTCCAAGCGGCAATGGTAAAATGCCTTGTTCCATCATTCTCAAACGCGTTTTTTTATCGTCGTATGAAAAATAGAGCCACGAAACAGCGTAGGGCAAAACAATGACTAACAACGTGTTAACATTCGCCGTTTTAAAAACTTCTAACACATCGTGCCACGACCACCAACTCAACGTCGGACTTACGGCTATGGTAAATAAGGTATAAAATCCTGAAAGAGCCACAATTTCGCCAAAAATCCACAAAGCATATTCAATGTAGTACAAAGAGTATTTGTGCACAAAACGGTACATTAAAAAACGACTGAAAGCAATCACTAAGATTCCAGTCAAGACCAAAAGCGCAGAGAATACAAAATATTTAATAGGCGAAACGTGATACCAACTCTCGGAGTTGAACGGGCGATAAATGTTGATAAACCAAAGCGCAAAAATAGCTGTGAAAACAATGAGTTTCACCAGATTTTTTTTGTTGACCAGATAGTCGTCAACCGATTTACCTTTAGTACGCCAATAGAAGTTTAACTTCATAACTAATACTTTTGTGCAAAAATAACTCTTTTTTTGCATAAAACAACTATTCCCAATCCACAGAAATCAAAGAATACTTATCAGGGAAAGAAATCTAACGATTTTTCGCCCCGACAGCACTAACGCATCTTTTAAAAGTACCCCAAATAAGCGATTTTCGTCCCAAATAGTGGAACTTGACACCTAAGCTAGAGTGATTATCCCTTTTATTTTCAATTTTAACACAAATGCCGTTCTTTTGCAGAAATAAGATGTCACATGTAACAGACTAATTCTATGACAAACTGGAATATCAACGAGCGCATACCACTTTTGAAAGCACTATTCAAAAAACAAGTGGCTACGGACACGAATTCTTCAGAGTCCAAAATTGACTTTGTAGAATTTCAGCAGTATCACAACGATTCGCTGACAGAAGAACAACAGCTCACATTCTCAACCACTGATTTTTGCAAAACAGCCGACAACTCCATTGACGAAAATAAAAGATTCCGTTATCCAATTTTTCACAAGGGTGATGGCACTAAAAGCGATGAATGTATCATATTATTACACGGTTTGAACGAACGCAGTTGGGATAAATATTTACCGTGGGGAGATTATTTGGCCAATCACACGGGAAAATCAGTCATCTTATTTCCAATCGCCTTTCACATCAACCGAACTCCCACTTCTTGGCATAGTCCGCGGAGTATCATGGAGTGGGTTTTACAACGCAATAGTCGTTTGGGAAATCCCAAAAACCTCACATTTGCGAATTTGGCACTCAGCGACAGATTAAGCAAGGCACCGCAACGTTTTTACACCTCAGGACGTGAGACAGCACACAACATTGTACAATTGATGAACGAAATTCAAAGTGGCGAGCATCCCTACTTTAATGCAAACGCCAAAATTGACTTTTTTGCTTATTCCATCGGAGCGTTATTAGCACAAGTTTTATTCTTGAGCAACCCCAACAGCTTATTCAGCAACACACGTCTATTTATGTTTTGCGGCGGTTCCATTTTTAACCAAATGAACGGCAACTCGCGCTATATTATGGATGAAACTTCGTTCCAACAGATGTTGGAGTATTACCAAAATGATTTTTTATCACAAGCAGCCGATCCGAACGACTCTTTCGACCGAGCTTTTCGATCGATGATTGACAAAACAGAAGACCGAGCCTATCGCGAAAACTGTTTTGCGCTAGCATCGGACCGTATAAAAGTGATTGCACTCGAAAAAGATACTGTTATTCCCGCCTCGGGCATACGTGATGCGTTAGGCGAAATATGCGCTAATACATGTTTGACTGTACTCGATTTTCCATTCGACTACTCACACGAGACGCCTTTCCCAGCGGGGAAAAATGCGCCACCGGAAGTCAACCAAATGTTTAACCAGGTGTTTTCCGCAGCCGGTGATTTCTTAGCGTAATAATCGGGTGGTAGTCCTGCAAAGATCGCCCGATTATTTATTTTTTTAAATGTAATGTAATTTTAAATTATTTTATATATTTTTGCTGTACGCTTCATTCTTAAAAAATAGGGCTATGGAAAATATCATGCAACACATCTACGTCGGCAATATCGCTGTCTGTATCATATTAGGTATTGTACTTCTCTTTACAAAAACGCCTCCACAACTACACAGCCATAACTACGTAACAGCTAAACGCGTGATAGCGCTTGCTGTGTTTTTAATGATAATTGGTGAAGCAATTACCCTCTTTATGGAAGATGTTAATGACTCACGAGTAGAACGATTAAACCTTATCACGCTTATTCTTTTTAACATACAAATCGGTGTGTTAAGTTTCACACTCATGGCATTGTACAACTCGCACCTCGTGTCGCGCAAAAATAGTTATACGCTATTAATTCCATTTAGTGCCTTACTGGTAGCGTATGCGATTGCATTTATTGTCGATGGTGATGTCCGCGTTTTTTCTCACAGCGAATATTTGGCAGTTATAGCAGAAAGTCCAGCTCTAATAATACGCACACTTCTGCTTATTTGGGCACTCATAAGCATGGGCATCTGTATCCGTTGGTTTTGCAAAGCGCAACAAGAATTTAATAAAGCTATTGATAACTATTTTGATGGAAGCAAAGAGTTGCAAACACAATGGGTAAGTCGCTTTTTTTACGTGGCTTTGAGTTTATCAGGACTAACAATTATGAGTTACATCGTTACTATTCCCTATTGGGATGCATACGCCATCACTGGAATTACAATTTTATTTACCATTATCGCTATCCAATTCCTTAATTATCCACACATTCTGGCTACGATTTCTCCTGCTCTAGAATATGCTCCAGAAAGTACACTGAGTGTTGTACAAAAAGAGAGCATAGAAGAAAAACTGAATACATGGAAAAACCTTCCCACTAAACCCTATACTCGAAGTGGCATAACGGTGAGTGACTTAGCCGACGAAATTAAAGAAAACAAACGCGCCATTTCATCCTATTTGAATTCTACGTGTAACACCAACTTCAACACGTGGATAAACACCTTGAGAATAGATGAAGCCATGAAATTGATAGAAGAAGACAGATTAGTTCTATACGAAATAGCAGAACATACTGGTTTTTCGGACTTAGCTAAACTAAGTAATTGTATGAAAAAATATACAGGTGAATGTCCCTCCGAATATCGCAAGAAACACTGTAAAAAATAGCTGATAGTAAATTTGTTATTGCGAAATAGTTAAACTTTGTTAAATAAATACATCTTATAAAAAAACTCACTATCTTTGACTGTCGCAAGTTTTTAACACATTATAATATTCACTTTTAAAATCTTTTAATTATGAAAAAATCACTACTTTTTCTATTCGTATTTGCTATGGCAACTACATTGTTTGCCCAACAAGGCGGCACATTAACTTCAGATCCGGAAGTAATTGACCCCACGGGAAATGCCACTCTTTATTACGATGGCACTGGCACAAATTTTGCCAGTTGGGAGCCAATGTGTTATATCCATACTTGGTTAGAAGCTAAAGATGGCGAAATTTTCTCTAAATCATCATATAGCACTACTTGGACCGAATGTAATGGAGATGATGATTATAACGCATTAGATGATAAAGTAAAAATGACATACGATGGTACACGGGGTAAATATTCAATTGCAATCAACATTAAAACCTTTTTCGATGTAGCAGATGAGGATTTAGAAAAAATCAAACAATTAGGCGTTATTGTTAAGACACAATACTCTGCAAATGGGAATAATGACAAGACA
>DATFIF010000157.1:0-3668 GCA_035270405.1 Paludibacteraceae bacterium
CCTCAATTTCTTCGATGGCAAGTACTTCTGGTAAATAGAGTGGCAATTGTGGCATTTCCAACAATTCCGTAGGATCAACCTCTAATTCGTTATTGTACAACAAAAAACGATAAAATGATTTTATACCTGATAAAATACGCGATTGTGAACGTGCCTGTAAGCCCAAAGTAGATAGTTCTACGAGTAATTTTTGAAAATCAGTCAACTGCGGTTTTAAATAATCGATTGCTTGATCGTCGAAATAGTGAAATAACAGTCCCAAATCGCGCATATACGCCTCAATGGTATTGTCGGACAATGATTTTTCGAGCCGTAAATAAGCACGATAACGCTTTACTACTGGTAGTTGTACACTAAACTGAGCCTGATTCATTCTTAATTTAATCGAAAATGGTCGATACCATCTTTCAAAAAAGCAACAACTTGATTAGCAGCTGCTAAACCTGCGTTTATATTTGCTTCGGTGGTTTCTGCACCTATTTTTTTAGCCGTAGCAAACACACGATTTCCACATTTTTCCTGTAAAGGAGCCAATGAATCTGGCGCAATATCCGAAATGTATTTAATATCAGGACGCTCTTCCATCACACGCATTAAATCAGCCTCATTGATAACCTCTTTGCGTGCTGTATTCACGACGCAAGCACCTTTCGGAAGTAAGTGTAACAACTCATAATTAACAGATAGTTTTGTTTCATTGTTGGCAGGCACATGCAACGATAAATAGTTGGAACGGCGATAGAGTTCCTTCAAATCTGCTATCGGCGTAACGCCTTCAACCGCCATTTTATCGATGGACACAAATGGGTCAAAAACCAACACTTCCATACCAAATCCTTTAGCCAAATGAGCAACCAAACAGCCAACATGACCATAAGCTTGAATACCAAGCGTTTTACCTTTTAACTCCGTACCTGTTCCTGGTTGAAAATTGTTACGAGCCATAAACAACATCATATCAATAGCCAATTCGGCTACAGCATTCGAATTCTGCCCTGGCGTATTCATAGCAATAACTCCTTTTTCCGAACAAGCTGCTAAATCTAAATTGTCGTAACCAGCTCCAGCACGAACTACAATTTTTAATTTGGAGGCGTGCGAAAGCACGTCTGCCGTAACTTTATCAGAGCGTACAATTAATCCATCAGCATCTGCTATGGCTTCTTTAAATTGTGACACGTCTGTATAGTTTTCTAACAACACCAACTCGTAACCAGCAGCTTCTACGATGGCACGAATTCCATCCACAGCGGTTGTGGCAAATGGTTTTTCGGTTGCAACTAATATTTTCATGATTTAATTGAATTTATTTTAATCACGTTTATAATGAATGTATTGAGGAGCGGTAGGCTCATAAGATTCCACATCCCACAAGGTGCTTGTTATCATCAAATCGGCACTGTAACGATTACAAGCAATAGGTACGTTGTGCACACGACATTGACGTAAAAGCATCTGAATATCAGCCTCATGCGGTTGTGCGCTCAAATCGTCAATTAGAAACACGGCCAAATCAATCTCTTTACGAACGACCATAGCAGCAATTTCAGCATCGCCACCATAAGGTCCAGAATGCATACGTTGAACATTTGCATCAACTCCTTTGTCGATGAATACTTGCTCTATCAAACTTCCAGTTGTTCCAGTACAAACAATGTTGTGCTGAGCTAAAAAATCGGCATTAAAAAAGGCCCACTCGACCATATCCGTTTTTCGCTGATCGTGTGCGACTAGTGCGATGGTTAATTTTCGTTTCATAATCTTGTTATCTTAAATTTATATTTTATTTTTGAGTTGATTTTTCGCGTTCCCACTGACGATAAGCGCGATAATAACGTTGCGTATTTTTATTGTGCTCAGACAAAGTTGTAGCAAAATTGTGTTCGCCGTTCAACGTCTCTTTGGCACACATATACATGTAGTTACTTTTGGTGTAATTAAGCACTGCATCGATACCCACAATACTTGCCATACGAATTGGTCCTGGTGGCAAACCGCGATTTTTATAAGTATTATAAGGCGATACTATTTTGGTGTGTTCCGTCAACACACGCGTTAAAGAGAAATCGCCGAGCGCATATTTTACCGTAGGACACGCTTGTAAAGGAACGCCTTTGCGTATACGATTCAAGTACAATCCTGCAATTATAGGTTTGTCCTTTGTAACATTGGTCTCTTCGTCAATGATAGAGGCTAAAATGGACACTTCAACGGGCGTAATCTTTGCTGCCGCAGCCTTAGCCAAACGCTCTTCTGTCCAAAATCGTTTATATTCCAGATGCATGCGGTCAAACAATTGTTCAGCCGTCACATTCCAATAAACTTGATACGTATTTGGTATAAATAGAACCATCACCGTTTCTGGTGTCATATCGTAACGTTTTAAAAAATCGGCATCATTCATCAACATTATCAGTTGCGTCGAATCGAGCATTAATTGCTGACTCAATCGAGCGGCTAATTGTTCTTTCAAACGAATATTATTAAATCTCAACTGTACCGCTTCCTGCATACCAAAAATCAGATGTTGACCCAAAGTACGATTAGACATTCCGTCCGTAATCGCGTATTTCCCAGTTTTTAAACGCGTGTCGTACTTTTTCGCTTTCATATAACGCATAAAACCTGTGGAACTTTTTACAACTTGAAGCTTTTCAAATTGTACAGTTAAGCTGTCGATAGTCGTTTCAGGATAGACGTATACGTACACCTTTTCGCCATCTGGGACAGAAAAGTTAGGAAAATAAGTTATCGCAAATCGACGATAGGCTACAAATAAAACAACCGACACACTTAGTAAAATAAGCAATATCAACCGTTTATAACGTCGCATAAAATTAAGAATCGTTTTTGATGTCATAAAAGTACAACTAGCAATTGAATGTGTAAAGATAGTAATAAGTTTTTTAAAAGAAATAAGTTTTTATAGTTTCAAATATAAGAAAATTATCCTATCTTTGCAGCGCTTTTGCAGATTCGTCAATGACAAAAGGAAGTTTGGGTGAGTGGCTGAAACCACCAGTTTGCTAAACTGACGTACGGGTGACTGTACCGGGGGTTCGAATCCCCCAGCTTCCGCAAAGCACCAAAAAGGTCTTTAGATATGCTCTAAAGACCTTTTTTTTATAGTGATAAAACGTTACACTGACGGCGGCTGAATCTCTACAAAACTTTCAGGATAGGATCGCTGCATAGCTTCTTGGATTCCACTCCAAACACTTTCTCCACCATCAAAACCAAGTTCTTTGTAATTTAGTTCATTTTTAACTGCTTCACAATCTGCAAAAAAATCTCGTGACAAAATATCTGTCATGATTTTTGCCATGTGAAGTCCGCTTTGAAGTCCCTCTTTTTTCACTTTTCTAATAAGCGTCAAGCCCACCAAATAGCCTAAAAAAGCTGGCATTTTTATAAACTTTTTAGGAAATCCTGCACTCGCCATCATATATGTAATCATATCGCGATACTTCAGATTGGCTGTAGCTGGGAGATAATGCTTGCCATTTTCGCCATTGTATGCCGCAGCTACAATACATTGAGCAACACCAGTAACATGAATGGCAGTAGTTCCGCCACCAGGAAAGAAAATCGCAGGGAGCTCTTTAAATTTCTCAACAAATACAGCTTTCCAAATAGGAATTCGACCTGGCATTTCACCAAAAATATAA
>DATFIF010000158.1:0-6115 GCA_035270405.1 Paludibacteraceae bacterium
TTGAACGATGTCAGAAATATTGCTCCATCTATCAAATGGGCTAAAGCCGCTGGCATGATTGCACAAGCTACAATGTGTATCACCTATTCCTCGGTACATACAGCGGAATATTATATCAACATGGCAGAACAGTTGATTGCAGAAGGCGCTCAAGAGATTTGCTTAAAAGATATGGCTGGCATTGGTCGCCCAGCGATGTTGGGAACGATTGTTCAGTCTATCAAACAGAACCATCCTGATATTACAGTTCAATATCATGGTCACTCTGGTCCTGGTTTTTCGGTTGCTTCTATGTTTGAAGTGGCAAAAGCTGGTGCTGATATTCTTGACGTAGCTATGGAGCCATTATCGTGGGGAATGGTTCATCCTGACGTTATCACTATCCAAGCCATGCTCAAAGATGCTGGTTTCCAAGTGGCTGATATTAATATGAAAGCCTATATGGAAGCTCGTCGTTTGACACAAAGTTTCATCGACGATTTCTTAGGTTATTTCATCGATCCACGAAATCGTTACATGACTTCACTGCTGGTTGGTTGTGGACTACCCGGTGGCATGATGGGCTCTTTGATGGCCGACCTCAAAGGTGTGCACATGGCTATCAATACCAACTTGAAAGCACAAGGAAAAGCAGAGTTAAACCAAGATGAATTGTTGGTTCAACTGTTTGATGAAGTCTCATTTATTTGGCCAAAACTTGGCAATCCACCATTGGTAACTCCATTTAGTCAATATGTTAAAAACGTGGCTTTGATGAATGTGTTTGCGATGAGCAAAGGCGAGCCACGCTGGACAATGATTGACACCAATACGTGGGATATGATTCTAGGAAAAGCGGGGACGTTGCCAGGTAAACTTGACCCAGAAATTCTAGAAATCGCCAAAGCCAAAAATCTTGAATTCTTCGTTGGTAATCCACAAGATAACTATCCAAATGTACTGCCAAAATATATCAAAGAGATGGAAGAGTTGGGTTGGGATAGAGGACCAGACGACGAAGAGTTGTTTGAATTTGCGATGCACGACAAACAATACCGCGATTTTAAATCTGGCGAAGCCAAAAAACGCTTCAATGCAGAGTTGCATGAAGCGATGGAAAAAGAGTTACAATCATCAGGAAAAGATCTGAAAATTCCTGATTTACGAGCACTTCGTCATCCAAAAGCAGAACCTATAACCGCACCCGTAAGTGGACGTATCATGTGGGAATTTGATTTTGTTGACGTTTCCGTAAAACCAGCCATTGGTACCGTTTATGCAAAAGGCGATTTGTTGTGCGCCATACAAACAAATGGTCGTGGATTGGAAGTTGTTCCAGCTTTATTCCCTGGTCAAATAGTAGAAGTATTGGCAGATCAAGGAGCACTCGTTAAAAAAGGCGATATCATTGCTTATATTGAACAGTAAAATATTAAACAAGAAATAGAAAGCCTGCCACCATCAGTGGTGGGCTTTTTTAATATGATGATAACCATACAACCAATAACCACTACCGACGACGATTTACTCACGCCACTAACGGAGCTTTACGAGCAGGCTTTTCCTGACTACGAGCGCCGTGATACGAAAAAGCTGATAAAATTAATAACCGACGAACATCGTTTTTCGTGCTTAGCGCTGATGAACGATGGGGAATTTGTGGGCTTTTTCACACAATGGAATTTAGACCTATTTTATTATGGTGAGCATTTTGCCATTTGCGAAAACGCTCGTGGTAAACAATTAGGATCAGAAACTGCAAAAGTGATTTTGGCAGGCATAAAAAAACCACTAATTTTAGAAGTGGAACTACCGACGGACGAATGGAGTGTTCGTCGTATTGAATTTTATAAAAGAGCTGGCTTTGAACTTTCTACCGAGCATTACATGCAACCTCCCTACGAAGAAGGTTTTGATTTCATTCCAATGCAGCTCATGGAATATGGTGGGACTTTAACACAAACACACTTCCCCACTATCGTCAAAACGCTCCATGGTGAAATATATGGCATAAAAATTGCTTGAATGTGTCAGACACGCTCTATTTGACATTCTACTATGAAAAAACTGTTGATTGTACTTTTACTCTTATTACCAAGCATACTTTGGGCACAACTCAACCACGAGTTGCTTTACAATGCCTATTTAAGTAATGATTTTGAAATTTGGAAAACAGCGATTGACGAAGCTCATACGAGTAAAATGACCATAAAACAGCTGGAAGAATTAGTCAATTATGAATATGGCTATATTGGTTTTTGTTTGGATTCAAAGCAAACCACCGAAGCACAACGTATGATGACCTCCATTGAAAAACACGTGACGACGTTAGAAAATCATCATTATCAACCAGCTATCGTCGCTATGTATCGTTCTGCCCTATGCGCCTTTAAAATTAAAGAGAACAAGTGGCAATTGATTCCTCTCGGTAAGCAGAGTATCGAATACGCCGAATTGGCCTACGAAAAAGATCCAAAACATCCCTTGATAGTTAGTATGAAAGGTAATATTGACTTTTTTCGTCCTGCACTCTTAGGCGGTTCTAAAAAAAATGCGCTCTATAATTACGAAAAAGCTACGGAATTATTCGAAAATCAAAACCAAACGACGTTCAATTGGAATTATTTAGCCAACTTATTGTCGATGGCACAAGCCTACGAAAAAACAGAGAATTTACAAAAGGCCGCCTTGGTTTGTAAAAAAATACTGCAAATAGCACCAGATTTCAAATACGTCAAAGACGTCTATTATCCACAACTACTCGCAAAAATTGCTAAATAGCTCCTAATTTGCCTACTTATCAATAAATAACTACTTTTACACTCGTAAAAAAATAAAAAACGATGAAAAAAATACTACTTCTTCTCTTTTGTCTATATGGCGTATTTGTACTGAACGCCACCGAATACACTTACGTGATGAGTGACTACGGAAAACCAGCCTTTACAACTAGTGATGGCAACTTTCAAACACTTGGTAAAAAAGCCGATGGTGTAACTGGACCATCCTATAATGGCGGGGAAAAATCACTCGACGTACGACTCTATGCCAAAAATACCTATACAATTACAAGTTTGAAAGGCGTAAAAATAACACGTATCGACTTCGTGATATCACGTACTGGAAAATACAATTTAACGTCATTAGAATCAACCGTTGGTTTGTGCAAAGTTGTTGGAGCTCCAGATTTCACAGCTAGTTGGACAGGTGAAACGACCGAAGTCACATTTACTATTGGCGAAAAAGCCATTTATGGCTACGATGGCGAAACCGCTGCTGGGCAACTCGATTTTACACAACTAAAAATTACCACCGATGATGCTTCTGCAATAAAAACAGTTAAAAGCAGCGCTTTGAATCTGTTTGCGAATAACGGCGTTTTGACGGTAACTGGTTTTGAGGATGGCACCATGATTGATATTTTCGACTTGACGGGTTCTCGTCGCTTATCGGCTCCACTCAACAACGGACAAATTGCCATAGAACAACTCAACCGTGGCCTTTACGTGGTAAAAATTGGAAATAAAGTAGCAAAAATTATGGTGAACTAATTTATCGTAAAAATAAATAAATACAAAAAATCCGCATTAACCAATGGTTAGTGCGGATTTTTTAATTTTGAGAATTTCTTGTAATGTTGATTCTTAAAGTAAAAACGTGTTGTTTTTAGTCAGCTATCAGAATCTCCATAATGGTACAAGCTGCTTTAGCAACTGGCGAACCAGGTCCAAAAATGGCGGCTACGCCAGCTTTATACAAGAAATCGTAATCTTGTGCAGGTATAACACCACCAGCAATCACAATAATATCCTCGCGACCCAATTTCTTCAACTCTTCGATCACTTGAGGTACTAATGTTTTATGACCTGCCGCCAATGAGGAAATTCCCATCACGTGCACATCATTTTCGACAGCCTGTTTGGCAGCTTCGGCAGGCGTTTGGAACAATGGTCCCATATCCACATCAAAACCACAATCAGCATAACCCGTAGCTACAACTTTAGCACCACGGTCGTGGCCGTCTTGTCCCATTTTTGCAATCATAATTCGTGGTTGACGACCCTCTTTTTTTGCAAAAGCGGCGGTCAACTCGCAAGCTTTTTGAAAAGCTGCATCTGTTTTTGTTCCTGCGCTATACACTCCTGAAATAGTTCTAATTGTTGCTTTATATCGGCCTACGACAACTTCGCAAGCATCTGAAATTTCTCCTAAAGTAGCACGTAAGTGAGCAGCTTCCACGGCTAATTCAAGTAAGTTACCTTGGCCCGTTTTTGCGGATTCGGTAATGGCGTCTAACGCTTTTTTCACCGCTACAGCATCACGGTTTTCCTTCAACTGTTGCAAGCGTTCAATTTGCTGTTTACGAACAGCGGTATTATCAACATCCAAAATATCAATCGGATCTTCTTGATCCAGACGATATCTATTCACACCCACAATAATTTGTGAACCCGAGTCGATACGAGCTTGTGTGCGCGCAGCAGCTTCTTCGATACGCATTTTTGGTAAACCAGTTTCAATCGCCGCAGCCATACCGCCCAGACTTTCAACTTCTTCAATCAATGCCCACGCCTTTTCAGCCAATTCATTGGTTAAATTTTCAACATAGAATGAACCAGCCCAAGGATCAATATGTTTACAAACTTGAGTCTCTTCTTGGATGAAGATTTGTGTATTACGAGCAATACGTGCCGAAAAATCTGTTGGTAAAGCAATCGCTTCATCCAACGCATTCGTATGCAATGATTGGGTGTGACCAAGTACAGCGCCCAAAGCTTCTACACAGGTACGACCAATATTATTATACGGATCTTGCTCAGTCAGCGACCAACCAGAGGTTTGACTATGCGTACGTAAAGCGAGTGATTTTGGGTTTTTAGGATTAAATTGTTTTACAATCTTAGCCCACAACATACGAGCTGCACGCATTTTAGCAATTTCCATGAAATGATTAGTGCCAATAGCCCAGAAGAATGACAAGCGAGGCGCAAACGCATCAATATCCATTCCAGCATTCACGCCAGCACGAAGATATTCAAGTCCATCAGCTAAAGTATAAGCCAACTCGATATCAGCCGTTGCACCAGCTTCTTGCATGTGATAACCCGAAATAGAAATCGAGTTAAATTTAGGCATCTTTTGTGCTGTATATTCAAAAATATCAGCGATGATTTTCATCGAAAATTTTGGAGGATAAATGTACGTATTACGCACCATAAATTCTTTCAAAATATCGTTCTGGATAGTTCCCGCCATTTCATCTAGTTTAGCACCTTGCTCCAAACCTGCGTTAATATAAAACGCCAAAATAGGCAAAACGCCACCATTCATCGTCATAGAAACAGACATTTTATTCAATGGAATACCATCAAACAACACTTTCATATCTTCTACCGAACAAATAGAAACACCTGCTTTACCAACATCTCCCACCACACGTTCGTGATCGGCATCGTAACCGCGGTGTGTCGGTAAGTCAAAAGCAACGGATAAACCTTTTTGTCCAGCCGCTAAATTTCGACGATAAAATGCATTCGATTCTTCAGCAGTAGAAAAACCTGCATATTGGCGAATGGTCCAAGGACGCATCGGAAACATGCCGCTATAAGGGCCACGCAAAAATGGTGGTAAGCCCGCCGCATAATTCAAATGTTCAAGACCTTCGAGATCATCTTTTGTATAAACTGATTTTACAGGAATTTGCTCCGGAGTCAACCAATTTTCACCACTGCTGAAAGCCTGGCTAGCAGCAACGTTTGTAATATCAATATCGTTAAAGTTTGGTTTCATTATTTCAATAGTTGAGCGTTAAACGATTTAAGAGTTTCAAGCACGTTTGAACGTACGTGAATAAAATTTTCTATGCCTTGTGCTTTCAAATCTTCCATAGAAGCGGGCGAACCTGCTACAATAAGGATTTGTTTGCTGTTGATAGCTTTTAATGCTGCTGGAGCATATTCTGCATATTCGTCATCACTCGAGCAAAGTACAATCATATCCGCATTTGCTTTTTGAGCAGCAGTGACACCCGCTTCGACTGTTTCAAAACCAAGATTATCAACAACTTCATAACCTGCACACGCCAAGAAATTGCACGAGAACTGTGCACGAGCTAAGCGCATAGCCAAATTACCAA
>DATFIF010000159.1:0-10646 GCA_035270405.1 Paludibacteraceae bacterium
TGCCGTGCGCCAAATAGATGGCTTATTATTAAGCGGTGGAGCCGATATAGATCCATCTTATTTCAACGAAGAGGCAATTCCAGAACTTGGTGATGTAGATTCCAAACGAGACTTTTACGATTACACGTTGATTGAATTAGCACGTCGTTACCAAATTCCAATTTTGGGCATTTGTCGCGGCATGCAAGTCCTGAATGTCTGTTTTGGCGGAAATCTCTATCAAGATATTTACGCACAACAAACAGCTGAGTTATTAAACCATAGTCAAGAAGAAGCACGCGATGTGGAAACACATTCAGTTACTATCGTTGCTAACTCACAACTCAGTCGTATTATTGGAAGTACAACTGTTGAAACAAACTCTTTTCACCATCAAGCAGTGAAGGATATTGGAAAAGGATTACAATCTGTAGCCACGACGTCCGATGGAATTTGCGAAGGCATAGAGTCGACAAATTATCCAATTATTGGCGTTCAATGGCATCCTGAAAATTTAGCGGTGGCGAATAAAAAATCACACGTTTCACTTTTCAATTGGCTCATTGGCGAAGCAAAACTATTTCAAGAAGCGCGTTTGTTGCATCAAACTATGATTTCTATTGATTCGCATTGTGATACACCGATGGTGTTTACTGATGACCTGAATCTTGGCGAACGAACGGAAGGAGCTTTGGTTGATTTTGTCAAAATGGATGAGGGAAAATTGGATACTATTTTTATGGCAGCATACATCCCACAAAGAGAGTTGGATGCTATTTCCACAGCTTCAGCTCATCAATTAGCGAACTCTATTTTAGCACGAATCCATACACAATTAAATACCAATGAAGATAAAGCCGTATTAGCATTAACCACGGATGCGATACAAGCGGCCAAAAAGAATCGAAAAAAAGCTGTCACACCAGCATTGGAAAACGGATATGCAATTGGTGAAGATATTACGAATGTGAAAAAGTTTTATGATGCTGGCGTTCGTTACATCACTCTTTGCCACAATGGCGACAATGCCATTTGCGATTCAGCAGCTAAAAGTAAAAATAGTCACAATGGACTCAGTGAATTCGGACGACACGTTATTTTGGAAATGGAGCGATTAGGTATGATGGTAGATATTTCGCATGCTGGAGAAAAAAGTTTTTGGGATATTTTAGCTTGTAGTAAAAATCCGATTATTGCATCACACTCTTCGGCTCGAGCACTGTGCAATCATCCGCGAAACTTAACTGATAAACAGCTCAAAGCGTTGGCAGAAAAAGGTGGTGTATGTCAAGTCTGCCTCTATGAAGATTTTTTAGCAACCGATTCGCCCGCTTCACTTCAAACAGCTATTAACCACATCGATCACATCGTAAAAACGGTTGGCATCGATTTTGTAGGTATTGGTTCAGACTTTGATGGTGGCGGCGGTATTTTAGGCTGTCAAGCGAGTAATGAGCTCATCAATATTACCAAAGAATTATTACGCAGAGGCTATTCGCATGATGATATTGGAAAAATTTGGGGGGGAAATTTACTCCGTGTTATGCGTCAAGTAGAAACTAGCGTCCCTGTATAAATTAGAAAAATAAAAATATGAAAACAGTTATTCTGGCCATTTTTTCACTCTATTGCACCGTTATTTTTGCAAATCCTACTGATTCTGTTATTGTAAAAAAAAGCAAATCAGATACGGTTGAAACCATATTCAAAAACTTGGCGAAACCCGACAGTCAAACAAACGCTGTGGTAACGGTTTATGTAAAACCCATTATGCAAAAAGCGATTGAAGCACAACAAACTTCAACTATCGGCGATAATCAAAAAGGTTTTCGTGTTCAACTATTTTCTAGCAATAACGCTCAAAATGCACGTACAGAAGCATTTAATGTGGAAAAAGCTATCACGCAAAAACTTCCAAATTTACCCGTGTATGTCACTTACACATCTCCATTTTGGAAGGTGCGAGTGGGGAATTGTATCAATAATACAGAAGCACAAATCTTGCGTCAATACCTTATTGAAAATTTTCCAGAATTTCAAACCGAAACCTACATTGTACCCGACCAAATAGTTGTAACCCAATAATAAATGAATATGGCTGAAGAGCAATTTAAGTCGAATAGCGCAGAAATAGCGAACCATTACGAAAAAATCATTCAATTACTAAATGAAGATACGAATCGCGAAGGTTTAATAAAAACCCCACTTCGAGTAGCTAAAGCGATGGAATTCATGACGCAAGGTTATCATCAAGATCCTGAAGAAGTGTTGCGCAGTGCGATGTTCCACGAAGAGTACCAACAAATGGTGATTGTAAAAGATATTGAATTCTTTTCGATGTGTGAACACCATTTATTGCCATTTTTTGGTAAGGCACATGTGGCGTATATTCCAAATAAAAATATTACTGGCTTAAGTAAAATCGCCCGTGTTGTGGATATTTTTTCGCACCGGTTACAGCTTCAAGAACGATTGACCATGCAAATAAAAGAGTGTATTCAAAAAACACTTGATCCCATGGGTGTGATGGTAGTTATCGAAGCGCAACATATGTGCATGCAGATGCGTGGCGTTCAAAAACAACACTCTACCACCACTACTTCGGATTTTACAGGCGCATTTAAAAGTGCCAAAACACGTGAAGAATTCATTAGTCTCATCAAATAATGAAAACGACTTTTATCACGGAACAGAAAGAAATAGACGCGCTTATAAACTCTTGTCAAAATTGCGTAGTCTCTTTTGCTAGTACAGAACCATACGCGTTACCTATGAATTTTGCTTATCGCGATCAATCTATTTATCTACATTCCGGACCTGAAGGACACAAACTGGAACTGCTTGAAAAAAACTCAAACGTGTGCATCGTATTTGTTGCGCCTGAGCAAAAAGTAGTTTATCAAAATGCCCAAGTAGGTTGTAGTTACAGTATGAACACAAAAAGCGTTATGGCTTTTGGAAAAGTTGAACTCATACAAAATAGAGAAGAAAAACGTGAGATTCTAGATTTTTTTATGGCGAAATATACGCCACATTCGGTGACTTATAGCGAACCCGCTCTAGCTAATGTTGCAGTTTGGAAAGTCAGTATTGATAAAATAACCGCCAAACACTTCGGACAATCTCAAAAGAGATAATTACCTGTAGATTAAATACAAAAATCCCATACGTAAATTTACGTATGGGATTTTTGTATCTTGATATTATGGGTCTATTCAGCGCGTGTGATGCGAGCACCAATCGCATTTAAACGTTTTTCAATATCCTCGTAACCTCGGTCAATCTGGTCAATGTGGTCGATACGACTCACGCCTTCAGCATTCATGGCAGCAATAAGCATCGCAATACCAGCGCGAATGTCTGGTGACGTCATATTGTGAGCACGTAAAGCTATTTTTCGGTCGTGCCCAATCACAACAGCACGGTGCGGATCACACAAAATAATTTGCGCACCCATATCAATTAATTTATCAACAAAAAACAAGCGACTTTCAAACATCTTTTGATGAATCAAAACACTTCCTTTGCATTGTGTGGCAACGACCAAAAGTACACTCAACAAATCAGGTGTCAATCCTGGCCAAGGCGCATCAGCTAATGTCAAAATAGAACCATCTAAAAAAGATTCAATTTGATAAGACGTTTGTGCAGGAATAAAAATATCATCACCACGTTGCTCAACTACAATACCCAAACGGCGAAAACTATCAGGAATAATTCCTAAATTAGCATACGACACCTTTTTAATAGTCAATTCGCTGCCAGTCATAGCCGCCATGCCAATAAAACTCCCTACTTCAATCATATCAGGCAAAATACGATGCTTTGCGCCATGCAAATCAGTAACGCCTTCAATTGTTAACAAATTGGAAGCGATACCTGAAATTTTAGCACCCATCGTGTTTAATAATTTGCACAATTGTTGCAAATAAGGTTCACAAGCAGCGTTATAAATCGTGGTTATGCCTTGTGCCAAAACAGCCGCCATGACAATATTCGCAGTTCCAGTTACAGAAGCTTCATCAAGCAACATATAAGTACCTTGTAACTTCTTGGCATTCAACACAAAAGCTTGCTTTTCTTTGTTATAAGTCAAGTCGGCTCCTAAACTTTGTATGCCTACAAAATGTGTATCTAACCGACGACGACCAATCTTATCACCTCCAGGTTTTGCATACGTCACCTTACCCAAACGAGCCACTAATGGACCAATGAGCATCACAGAACCACGTAGTTTAGCACATTTTTGTAGAAAAGCATCGCTTTCTAAAAATTCTGTATTAAGCGTTTCAGCTTTAAAGCTATATTCATTTGGTGCCAATTGCTTTACAATAACACCCATATCACGCAATAAAAGAATGAGGTTATTCACATCTAAAATGTTGGGCACATTATCAACAATCACCTCTTCGGATGTCAATACTGTAGCGCAAATAATTTGTAATGCCTCATTTTTAGCGCCTTGCGGATGAATTTCGCCATGCAATTGATGTCCGCCTTCAATAATAAAAGATGCCATAAATATATAATTTATTCGGTCAATACTCAGTTAAATATAGTTGACTTCGGGTTCTATCGTAATATCAAATTTTTCGGCCACTGACTCACAAATTGCGGCAGCCAAGAGGCACACATCCTCTGCTTTAGCTTTGTTTTGATTCACCAAAACCAAAGGTTGTTTTTCGTAAACAGCTGCACCGCCAAGTTTTTTTCCTTTCCAACCACACTGTTCTATGAGCCATGCCGCAGGAATTTTTACCAAATCATCGCCTGCCGGATAATGATGAATAGTGGGATATTGTTCTTGTAATTTTTGAAAGTGTGATTGAGCAATAACTGGATTTTTGAAAAAACTACCTGCATTTCCAAGCTCTTTTGGGTCGGGCAATTTGCTTTGACGTATCGCAATCACAGCCTCACGAACATCTTTCACCGTGAGAGGATTTATCTGTTCTACAGCGTGAGATAAATTGCCATAATCAAGTTTAAATGAGGGTGTTTTATCCAACCGAAACTCCACAGCCGTGACAATATATTGATTGTTCAAACTTCCTTTAAAAATACTATGGCGATAACCATATTCACATTCCGAAATATCAAATAGACGCACGTTTCCTGTGGCAATTTCTACCGTTTCAACGCGTGTAATAATATCTGCCACTTCAGCACCATACGCACCAATATTTTGAACCGCACTAGCACCCACTTCTCCAGGAATATGAGATAAATTTTCAGCTCCTCCCAAACCACGTTTCGCCATCTCAGCACAAAAATCATCCCACACAATGCCTGAACCTACACGTATATGGACTTGTTCAGAAGTCTCGTGCGTGATTTCGTAAAAACAGATTTTTGAATGAATGACAACACCTTCGAAATTTTTAGTAAAGAGCAAATTACTACCACTTCCAATAGCTAATAACTGATGATTTTTAACGACCTCTAATTGCAATAAATCCAGCAATTCCTGTACACTTTCGTACTCTATAAAGTAACGTGTATAGACATCTATACCAAAAGTATTGTGGGATAAAAGTGAATAATTTTCTGCTATTTTCATATCGGATCTCTTTTCTGCAAAGGTAATTTATTTTTGATAAAACTTAGGTGTGAATAACTACACTAATTCGCGGCATGCTGATTTTTCAAAACCATTTCTTTTTCCACAACCACCAAATAATTCCACTTGCCACAATCGCCATCACGCCCCAAGCAAACAAATAACCATAAGGCCAATATAATTCGGGCATGGCACGAAAATTCATACCCCAAATTCCTGCTAAAAACGTCAGCGGAATAAATATAGCGGATAACACTGTGAGGCGACTCATGATTTGATTCATGCGTAAATCATTGTTAGCCAAATATAAATCCACAAGCGACGTAATAGTTTCTTTAGCATTATCAATCAATTGAAAAACTTGTAACAAATGATCGTGAGTATCTTTATAATAGATGGCATTGGCTGGTTTCACATAATCTGATTCCAATAAATGCAAAAAATCAGTCCTGAGCGGCAATAAATTTTTTCGCAGCAACATATAATCTTTGCGAACCAACTGAATGGATCGGCCAACACCCACATGGTCGTTACCAAATTCCATCAACTTATCTTCCATATCCAACATCTGATCGCGTTGTGTATCCAAAACAGCCAAATAGGTATCGACAATACTACTAAACAGTAAATTATAAAGATAATCAGCCGATTGCGAACGCACTTTACCCGTATTGGTTACAATTGCTTTGCGAATTTCGCTAAACAAGTCGACTTGCGACTCTTGGAATAAAATTACCAAGCCTTTTTTGAGCAGTAGACTTACGTGTTCTTTATCAAGATTTTCATGGTCTGTATGCGAAAATAGATCTAAAATGGCCAAAATACCCTGCTCCATCTCTTGAATTTTAGCAATATGTCGCGTGTTGAGTACGTCCTGCATAAACAAAGTAGATAATTCAAATTGCTGACAAAGATCTTCGATAATTTTCACATCAGACAATCCACGCACGCATAACCAATTTATTTTACTCGCGTCCATTTTTTTTAGAATCGTTACTGCGTCAGAAGTATATGTTTCTGCGCCTAACTTATCATAAACAAGGAGTTCAAACTGTGTTTTTGCTTGAATATGACCCGTGTATTGAAGCTGTTCGTACAGCAAATTATCACGTTGACGAATGCGTGGTTTATGTACTAATTTTGTGTGTTTAGTCGCCATAAATTTGTGTTTTTAATGTGCTTCAAACCAATTTTGTCCAACTCCAATATCCACTTTTAGCGGAACTCGCAACGTGATAGCTTGTTCCATTTCAGTTTTAATGAGTTTTTTTACTTGCTCCAATTCAGCTTCTGGCACATTGAAATTTAACTCATCATGTACTTGCAAAATCATTTTTGTTTGCAATTTTTCTTCTTGTAGTCGCTTATGAATTCGAACCATCGCTATTTTAATAATATCTGCCGCTGATCCTTGAATGGGTGCATTGATCGCATTACGTTCGGCAAAACCGCGCACATTACCATTGTGCGAATTGATATCAGCCAAAAACCGTTTACGATGAAAAAGCGTCTCTACATAACCATTTTCACGTGCTTTTTCAATACTTTGATCCATGTAATCTTTCACTTGTGGAAAACTAACAAAATAGCCATCAATCAACTCTTTAGCTTCAGAACGTGGAATAGCAAGTCGCTCCGATAAACCAAACACAGAAATGCCATAAATAATACCGAAATTCGCTGTCTTGGCTTTACGACGCATATCAGAAGTCACCGCTTCAAGTGGTAAATGATAGATATTAGCCGCAGTGGCGGCATGAATATCTTGATCAGATAAAAAGGCATTGACCATATTGGTATCGTTACTCAAATGAGCCATAATACGCAATTCCACTTGCGAATAATCCGCACTGACAAACAGACAGCCTGGTTCCGCAATAAACGCTTTGCGAATCTCCTTTCCTTGTTCGTCGCGAATAGGAATGTTTTGTAAATTAGGATTGCTCGAACTCAATCGACCAGTAGCAGTAACTGTTTGATTAAAAGAAGTATGCACTTTACCTGTTTGGTTGTTAATCAATTTTGGTAACGCATCGATGTAGGTACTAAGTAATTTTTTCAAACCACGATATTCCAAAATTTGATCAATAATTGGATGTTTGCCTCGCAAAAACTGTAACGTCTCTTCATCTGTTACATACTGACCTGTTTTGGTTTTTTTAGGTTTGTCAATCACTTTCAAGCGGTCAAAAAGTAATTCGCCAATCTGTTTAGGTGAACTTACATTCACCTCGTCACCAGCTATTTTTTGTATGCTCCGTTCAATCTTTTGCATCGTACTAGTCAACACTTGCGACGATTGCGTCAACGCAAAATCATCAATCAGCATTCCATTTCGTTCCATTTGTGCCAACACCCGCACCAACGGCATCTCAATTTCGTAAAACAGTTCTTCTAAGTGATTTTCAAGAATTTGTTGTTCCAATATGGTTTTCAATTGCCAAGTGATATCGGCATCTTCAGCAGCATATTCTGCCACTTTTTCAAGTGACACCTGACGCATATTCAATTGGTTTTTACCACGCGGTCCAAGTAAATCTTCGATATGAATAGTGCGATAATTCAATAAAATTTCAGCTAAATAATCCATGCCATGGCGCAACTCTGGATTCAGCAAATAATGTGCAATCATGGTATCAAACAATTGTCCTTTTACGACAATTCCATAATTTTCAAGCATCATCAAATCGAACTTGGCGTTTTGAGCAATTTTAGAAATCTGTTCGTTTTCAAAAACGGGTTTAAATTTTGCTAACAGCTGATTGGCCTCGTCACGGTTTTCAGGAACTGGCACATAATAAGCTTTGTGAGCCTCTGCGGCAAACGACAAGCCAACAAGTTCTGCCTCTAAAACTTCCACAGATGTTGTTTCTGTATCAAAACAAAAACTAGGAACTTTGGACAAAATTTTTACTAATTCTTCAATTTCAGCGTCAGTTTGAACGAGTTTATAAACATGTTTGACGGTAGCAACAGAGGCAAAATCCATTGTGTTGATAATGTTCTCTCGAGCGATTTCGGTTGTCGTAAGCGACGCAGGCAAAGAGTCCACATCATCAAAAAGTGAACCTTGCAACAAATCAACTTTTGGCGTTTTGGCTACTTTTACGGTTGGTTCATTTCCTAATAATTTAGTGAGATAATTACGAAATTCTAACTCGGAGAATAGCTCTATAAGTTCCTCTTTATTAGGTTCTTCCATTATTAAATGTGACTCTACCAACTCCACAGGAACATCCGTTTTAATAGTGGCTAAAAAACGAGAAAATTCAATTTGTTCTCTATTTTCCTCTACTTTTATCTTAAGCGCTCCTTTTAATTGATCGCTATTTTTCAATAAGTTATCAATGCTTCCAAACTCCTTGAGTAGTTTTACAGCTGTTTTTTCGCCGACGCCAGGACAACCTGGAATATTATCCGAGGCATCGCCCATTAAACCCAGTAAATCAATTACTTGATCAACATGATCTAATCCCCATTTCTCGAGTACTTCTGGAACGCCAAGCGTATCAAATCCACTCACACCAAATTTAGGTTTGTAAATAAAAATATGTTCAGAAACTAACTGTCCGTAATCTTTGTCTGGAGTCATCATAAAAACCTCAAAACCTTGTTTTTCAGCTTTTTGCGCCAACGTTCCAATCACGTCATCAGCCTCGAAGCCAGCAACTTGAATAACAGGAATACGATACGCTTCGACAATTTTTTTAATCACTGGTATGGCTTTGCGAATATCCTCCGGCGTCGCTTCGCGTTGCGCTTTATAGGCGGCAAATGCCTCGTGCCTGAAAGTTGGTCCTGAAGGATCAAATACCACAGCGATATGCGTTGGCTTCTCACGTTTTAAAACATCCTCAAGCGTATTGACGAAACCAAAAATGGCGCCCGTATTCAACCCTTTAGAGTTGGTGCGCGGCATGCGTAAAAAGGCATAATAAGCTCTATAAATTAAGGCGTAAGCATCTAATAAAAATAATCTTTTCATGTCGTATGGTTGTGAATAGTGCGTCGTGATAAATTTTATCTGACAAAGATACAAAAAAACTCCGCAAAGACGATGTCGTTTTGCGGAGTTTTTATCATTGTACACGTTTACTTATACATCCTTTTTGGGAGTTTTTTTAACCACCACTTTTTTAACCGCTGGCTTCTTTGTTACAGATTTAGGAGTAACTTTAGGTTTGTCGGCTACTTTTACAACTTCAATTTTTTCTTGAATTACAACTATTGGAACTTGTTTTGGTTGCGCCACTTGAGGTTCTAACGTAGGTTCAACAGGTGCTGTTAAATTACGATAAATAACAGCTGAAGCACCCAACGAAACGAATTGTACCAACAACAAAATAACAGCAATCACAACAATTGGCCACCAAGGTAAGTTAACAGGTAGCATGCTTTCAAAAGAGTAAACGCTAAAGCGACTCGCATCAGCAAGTACATAAACTGGATAAATTGACGCAATAATAGCTATCAATCCTAATACTACCGAAATGAAAAATAATGTCCACTTATAACCATAAGTCAAAAGATTACTTTCAACAAGTGCGTCGCCAGGAGAAACGCCTCTATCTATCAAGAGGAAAACTGACAACGACCAAGCAAGCGAAATAACAATAGCTGGAATGAAACCAAAGATAATTAACGGCAATATCGCAATAGAAATAAAGCCGGCTAACAGGAAAAATTCTCCCATGTATTTTCTATATTTCGCATCAAAAATAAACATAGGCGAAATAACTTTCCCTTTGCTCAGTTCGATTGGAATAGAACACATGGCAATCGTAGTTCCTACATTAATGTAAGGCACCCAAATAGTAAGAATGTACAAAATTACAGCGCCCAACAACGAGAGCGAATTTTTCATACCAATAGAAAAACCTTCGCCAATGACCCCAAAAACGGTAATTTTCTTTTCCATAACAATGTGATTTTAAGATGAATAATTAAAGATCAACAACACAAATGTAGTAATTTTTTATTAAATATTATATTTTTGAGCTTATTTTGCATAAAGAACTTGTTTTGAAAGATGACATTGCAAACATTTATGCACATCACAATAGGCGCGTTTTAACTGAATAAGTGCTTGGGAATCGTAGGCTGAATG
>DATFIF010000160.1:0-3174 GCA_035270405.1 Paludibacteraceae bacterium
CAAGTAAATAATTTTCTTAGCATGACCAGCACGTGAAGGAGACACAATTTTACTAATGTGATAAATTGGATAAGAAACGCGCGTATTTTCTGTTTTTGAAGCTGCAGCTGAATAATCAGGAGTTCCATCAGCCAACACTGTTACGTTTTCCAACAAAGCATCACGACGGATAGCACGCCAAATATCTGGCTCTTTGTCTTTTTCCAAATCAATAACTTTAGCATAGCAACCACCTTCGTAGTTGAATACACCATGAGCATCCCAACCATGTTCGTCGTCACCAATCAAGTAACGTTTTGGGTCAGCAGAAAGAGTCGTTTTACCTGTTCCAGAAAGACCGAAGAAAATAGCAACATCGCCTTCTGCACCTACGTTAGCAGAGCAGTGCATTGAAGCAATACCTTTCAATGGTAAATAGTAGTTCATCAAAGCAAAAATACCTTTTTTCATTTCACCACCATACCAAGTACCACCAATAACTTGCATTTTGCGAGTAAGATCAAACAAAGTAAACACTTCTGAATTTAAACCTTGTTCTTTCCAGTTTGGATTAACAGTTTTTGAACCGTTCAAACATACGAAATCAGGTTCACCATAGTTAGCCAATTCGTAGTGTGAAGGACGAATAAACATGTTAGTTACGAAGTGAGCTTGCCATGCAACCTCCATAACGAAACGTACTTTCAAACGAGTATCTTCGTTCGTTCCACAAAAAGTATCCACTACATAAATGGTTTTTGCTGTAGAAAGTTGTTTCGTTACAAGGTCTTTACAATGATCGAATACTTCTGGTGTTGTTGGACGATTAATTGTGCCATCCCACCACATCGTATCTTTTGTGGTATCATCCAACACAATAAATTTATCTTTTGGTGAACGACCAGTAAATTTACCTGTATCAACAGAGATAGCACCTGTATTTGTCAACACTCCTTTTTCAAAACCTTCGTTTGCAGGATCAATCTCTGCTTGGAACAACTCTTCGTAAGTTGGGTTGTGCAATACTTTGAAATTACCCAAAATTCCATACTTGCTTAAATCCGATTTTACCATAATCTTAATTGTTTTATAATGATTAATACTCTATTTAGTTTCCTATTTAATACCGATACAAAGATACAACAAAAATCAAAGAAGACACACCAATTAAAGAAAAATTTCTTTAATTGGGTAAAATAACAACTAACAATTTGATATTTTGATAATTAACAACCTGTTTTTTACAAAATTAGGACAAAATTAGCGGATAAAATTCTTAATAATGTGTCATTTTAGCACATTTTAATGCTTGAGCGAACTCGTTTTTTTCGTTAGAAAAAGGATTGGCTTTATACACAAAGAATAAAAATAAATAGTTACCAATAACCTCAAAATCGTACCTCGATTTACAATTAATTGCCACAAAAAGTGGATACAAAATTCCAGCTATAGGCGAAAACCCATTTTAGGTGTAAAAAGGGTAAAAAATAATCACTAATTAAACGGAAAATGGTTGAATCTTTTAAAAAAGAATTGTACCTTTGCGTCGCTAAAAATAAGCACTTTTGCGCTGATTTTGAATTTCTTTTCAATTCATTTATATGAGAACAATCAAACTAAAAAAAGGATTAAACATTGAATTAGCAGGCAAAGCAGCCTTACACGTTGCTACGATAAGCCAACCCGACACGGTGGCAATCGTTCCTGATCATTTCAAAGGAATAATTCCTAAGGTGGCCGTAAAAGAGGGCGATACCGTAAAAGCTGGTAGCGTTCTTTTGTTTGACAAGAACCATCCGGAGTTGAAAATCGTTTCACCAGTAAGTGGAATCGTGGCTGAAATAGCTCGAGGTGAACGTCGTAAATTACTTTACGTTTCTGTAAAACGCGACATCGAAACACGTCACGAACAATTCGGCAAAGTAAATCTGAATAGCAGTCGCGAAGAGATTCTCAACGCACTCTTGGCAGCAGGTTTTGGCGCATTCATTCGTCAGCGACCATACGACATCATCGCGAATCCAACAGTAGCTCCAAAAGCTATTTTTATCTCTGCTTTTGATTCTGCACCGCTTGCTCCTGATTACAATTTTGTATTAAAAGGACAAGCATCGACTATTCAAACAGCTCTTTCTGTTTTAGCAAAATTGACCGACGGAAAAGTTTATTATTCGATAAACCCGCATACGTCAGCCGAATTAAAAAACATGAAAGATGTTGAAATTACCGAATTCATTGGCGAGCACCCAGCGGGCAATGTTGGCGTACAAATCAACCATCTTAATCCTATTAATAAAGGAGAAGTTGTTTGGACTTTGAACATACAAGATGTGGCGTTGTTAGGCCGATTTATCACTACGGGCGTTGTCAATTTTACAAAAACCATAGCGGTAGCCGGCCCTGAAGTCATTGTACCAACGTATGTGAAAGCGGTTTACGGCACTCCTATTTCAGCAATTACCGATTGCAATGTGAGTAAAGGTATCAACGTGCGTTTTATCAATGGTAACGTTTTAAGTGGAACTCAAATTTTTGAAAATGGGGTTTTAAGTCCGTTTGCAAATGTCATTTCCGTCATTGCCGAAGGCGATACGGCTGACGAGTTTGCGGGCTGGGCTATGCCACGTCTCAATAAATTCAGCAATAGTAATCTTTTTGCTACCAAAATTATTCGTAAAATTTTCCCGAAGGCACAATTCGACTTTGATGCACGCATTTTAGGCGGCGAACGTGCTTTTATCATGAGCGGCGAGATGGAGCAAGTCTTTCCAATGGATATTTTACCCGAACAATTGCTCAAGGCGATGATTGCAAAAAATATAGATAAGATGGAACAATTAGGCGCTTTTGAGGTTGCTCCAGAAGATTTTGCATTGTGCGAATTTGTCTGTACATCGAAAATAGAACTCCAAAAAATTGTTCGCGAGGCTTTGGATTACATGAAAAAAGAACTTGAATAAAAACGAACCTTCATTTAAATCATATGAAATTTCTTAAAAACATCGTTGACAAACTAGAGCCCACTTTTTCAGAAGGTGGCAAACTAGCCAAACTACACTCGGTGTTCGATGGATTTAAAACTTTTTTGTTTGTGCCTAATGAGACTGCTAAAAGCGGTACGCACATTCACGATGCCATCGACTCCAAACGTACCATGATTACAGTGGTACTTGCTTTATTTCCTGCACTTTTATT
>DATFIF010000161.1:0-3666 GCA_035270405.1 Paludibacteraceae bacterium
GCATATAAGGACCAGGATTTGTCACACTGTAACGCCGAGGACTTGGCAAACTAGCTACCAACAAGGCAGCTTGTGGTGCGCTGAGCCTAGCTGCCGACTTGTTAAAATAGCGCTGTGAAGCAGCTTCTACACCATAAACGCCATCACCTAATTCCACGACATTCAAATAAACTTCCATAATCCGCTCTTTGCCCCACACCAATTCTATTAAAAGAGTAAAATAGGTTTCAACGCCTTTACGAATCCATGTACGCGAACCTGAAGTAAATACATTTTTGGCTGTTTGTTGCGAAATAGTGCTACCGCCTTTCAATTTTTTACCTTTTTTATTATCTTCGTAAGCTTTACGAATACCATTTACTGAAAATCCATAATGGCTTAAGAAAACATCGTCTTCGGCGGCAATAGCCGCACGCACGATATTGGGCGACATTTTGTCGATCGATACCCAATGCTTTTCGATGCGTACATCACGTTTCTCATCAAACATAGCTTCTACCACCCGTACAACCACTAAAGGCGTCACGTAAATCGGTAAAAATCGCAAAACAACAACTAAAGCAAACGTAACACCAAAAAACCAAACAGGAATTTTCCAAAGTAGTTTTTTCATACCGATAGTAAATTTTCAATAATCATAATAACTTGAGGGAGCAACAACTGTTCGTTATCATTGTGAATAACATAATTGGCATGATCACGTAACTCGGCTATTGGAAATTGACTTTTCATCCGTTTACGAACCGCATTCACAGTGGTTTTATCACGTTTCACAACACGTTCTATGCGTAAATTTTCAGGTGCATCAACTAAAATAATGGTATCCATGAAAACGGAAAAACCTGATTCAACTATAATGGCCGACTCCGCAAACACCAAACGTGATGTCTGCTCTTTACACCATTGATTGAAATCGGCAAATACAACAGGATGTATGATAGCATTGACCTCAGCTATTTTTGACGTATCACTAAAAATAGACGAGGCTAAGAGCGAACGATTGAGGTGATTATCTTCATACATATCATCGCCAAACAGCGCAACAAGTGCCTTACGAATGTGAGCGTTCGTATCGGAGAGTTCCTTGGCACGTTCATCGGAACTATATACGGGATAACCCAACAAACGAATAATATCCGACACTACAGATTTGCCACTTCCTATACCACCAGTAATACCAACTTTCAACATAAAAAAGAGTTTGAGATTTTTTTTAAATTTGTTGTTTAGTTTGTTATTCCTTTTCCAAAAGAAATTCGACTTCTGTAGGTGTATAACGCAAATTGAGCACATCAGTATTGTCTGTAGAAAGATGCACTTTTACTTTATGTTGATTCGCTTTTTCTAAATCTTCATAAAATATTTCTGCCTTAAAATCATTTTTTGTGATTGAATTAAAACGACTAACGCCAACTAAAAACGTAGCACGAACAAAGGCTGGAAAAGTTCGTAATAAAATAGATGTAGGAAAATTGACACTTTGAATGGGGATTTCTAAAGTTTTCTCCGTCGATAATTCCACAGGAACCGTAATCTCCACATCGGTGACATTGGTATGTCCGAACTCCAAAGAGGCAAGAGATTTATTAAAAATAGAGGTTTTTGACAATGGACTTACCTCAAACGGTTTTACCCACACACAACTAATGGTGTCAAGCAGTGATTGAGGAGCATAAACGGTGACCACCGAAGGTTTGATAACGATAGAATCGAGCAAAACATATTGTGCACCCAACGGAATAGAGTGTAACAAACGAATAGGCAACTGTTTAGAGCTCAGTTTTACATAATTCAGCGTGATAAATCCAGGCGTTAAATCTTCGATATGAGACGACTCTGGTAAACGACGTTGAATATCACTTTTCAACACTTGCATATCGTAAATAATCTGGCCAGACTCTTTGAAACGATTGGACAAGTCGATTGTCAACGTATCTGGCGAAGCGTTCAAATAATAACTCATCAATTTCTGTCCCTCATTCTTGATAGAAAAAGTAACGCTTTGAGGTAACTCATCCGTAATCAAAATATCTGCAGGAATACCCACGTAAACAAGACTGAAAGAGACTTCCAAAGCTCTGCGTGTACCGATAGTGTGCATAAACCAAAAGGCTGATGCTAAGCACAAAAACAAGAAAAAAGTTGCCGTATCTTTTGTGAAAAAGAGTTTAGCAACTTTTTTTATACTTGTGTTAATGCGATTTAAGATTGAAGTCCAATCAATTTTCGACATAATAGACACACCGTTTGAATAGTTATCAGCAAATTATTTTGCAGGTTGTTGCGAAGCGTCCTCTGGAGAATCAAAAACCATTGTTTTATTCACTTTGATACGCACATTATCAGCAATTTCTAGCAAGATAATATTGTCTTTTACCTCTTTAATTTTACCATAAATACCACCAGAAGTCACTACATGTTTACCAACTTCTAACGAATCTTGAAATTTGCGCACCTCTTTCTGACGTTTACTTTGTGGACGAATCATAAAGAAATAAAATACCACAAAGATAAGGACCATCATTGCTATACCACTCCAGCTACTAGCGCCACCACCAGCAGCTCCTTCAGCAGCTCCACCTGAAGCTAACAACATTACATTTAATAGATTCATAACGTAATAATTTTAATTTTTAATTATATAAACTGATACAAAGATAATGTTTTATTTTGAATATGTTGATTCTGCTTTGATTAATTTGTTGGTGCGTTTGAGTTCACCCACAATTTTATCCAACACACCATTTACGAATAAGCCACTGCGAGCTGTGCTATACATTTTAGCAATTTCGATATATTCGTTAAACGTGACATTAACTGGAATCGTCGGGAATGAAAGCAATTCAGCTAAAGCAACTTTCATAATCACAATGTCCATAAAAGCAATGCGATCCAACTCCCAATTCTTGGTATATTCGTCGATTAAAGCGCCATTGACTTCAGCCAGTTCTATTGACTTTCTAAAAAGCGACTTCACAAATTCCTCATCCGCCGAATCTTTGTACATCGGCAATAACGGTTGTTCTGCGCCAGTTGTTTGGTCAAATTGTTTGATAGTTTTCAGAACAAAACTCTCTACAATTTCTAAATCATCATTCCAATAGATATTCTGCTCTTCCAAAAAAACATCGAACTCCTCATTATTCAACAGTTCTTGCTTGATAATTTTACGCCAAAGTTTTTTATCTGACTCGTATGTATGCTCTGTTTCTAACATAAATTCAGCATAATAGTCCGACGACAAGATACTGTCGTAAATACGTTTTAGAACATCTTGATGGTCGACCCACGAAAGTTTTGACGCTTTGCAATAACGCAACAGTTGTTCATTTTGCGCTAATTGTTTAACAAATAAATTGTCAATAAAACGGGTGTTTGGATTTAATTCTTGTTCCGTAGGGCGGAACTTATTACGTTTGTTATCGATGCTTATTTCGCCATAACGCGTTAATTCGATAATGAGTAAGAGCAGATAGTGGTATAAATCGTAAGCTTTTAATATACTAAATTTTAGTTCCTTTTCAGCAGCAGGCAGACTTTTGTTTTCACTCTGAAAATAAGCATACAATACTTGCACGGTCTTAATACGAAGAAGAGCTCTGTTTATCATAACAAACGGATTTTTTTGATGGCGCAAAGATAAGCATTTTAGAGGAAATCACCGCG
>DATFIF010000162.1:0-11021 GCA_035270405.1 Paludibacteraceae bacterium
GTTTTTGATTTAATTTCAGGTTGAGTGAGCGCATCTTCGTCCATTAGCTCCTGCACTTGTTCCGACTCGGCCGAAAAATCACGTGTCATCATACTTTGTTGAGCTAAAGGCATTTGCTGTAAGCTCAGACAAAATGAATATTTGTCAGAATTACACAAAAATGGACTTTTCATCATCGCCGAAAATAGACTCTGTTTGTTTTTAAACAACTCCCGAATACTGCTGTGTTTGGCATCAAACGGCAATAACCAATTCATGGTATGTCTGAAAAATGGAAAACTTTTCAAAGCGGAGAATGTGCTCACATAAACGTCAGCGCCATCCATTTGCATTTCGCTGAACTCTTGCAATTTGTCAGCTACGCCACTTTCTTCTAATAATTCTTGCCATTCGGGATTTTTTTCGTCAAAATCATCTGCCTTGAGCGATTCCAAATCCATTTTATCTTTCATCATCGGCGTGAGTTTTATCACATCGGGCATTATCTCGTCGCGTATCCTTTTTGTTATAGATTCTGTCTCACTTGTACGAACGAGCTGCATCACTGCCGATTCCATTTCTTGACGAAAAACCTTGTTATCACTCAATAGTGTGAGTTGATTCATGCACGTTTCGTTAAAGGTTATACGTTCTGAATAACGCGTGATAACTAATACTAAACAGACCAAAATGCGTTGTCGAACTTCTAAAATTGGATGCTGGGCGTATTCAAGCAACAACGTTAACTTAGTGGCATCAAAATTACGTAACAATGAAAGCGTAATTGCAGAGATAATGATTGAACGATCAGTGGTAGTTATTTCAGAGGAATTCAACAGTCTTTCGGTTTGTAATTTATCGTTTGTAGTCCATTTGTCCGACAGCCAAAGATAATTGAATACAGCGAGTAAGTTTTGTTCGTGTTCTGTGGCGAATTGTGTAGCTTGTAGTCCGCCATCTTGCAATTCGTTGGTTAATAATTCGCCTAATGCATCGTGTGAAGCGTCTAATTCTAAGCTATTTACTAACTCGGTGAAATTGGTAGGTGTAACTTCTGCGTAGCGTTTTTGTACATATTCAATTCGTAATGAAACTTTAGTTAAAAGCGCTTCTTTGATAGCGCTGACCAAGTCGTAGAAGTCTTCGAGCAATTGATTAAAAATAAGTTGTTGCTGAGGATCTGTAACTCCCTGAACAGCATATTGCAGCATGTTTTTGTAAATGCTTTCTAACTCCTCTTTCTGGTTTGTACTATTCCAATCCTGTAATTCGTGAAGTAGTGGCGTTAGTTGGTTGAACGCATCAAACAAACGACGTTGCTTGAGCAGTTGTAGCAGATGTTTATAGATAATGAGAATCTCTTTTTCTTGCATAAAATAGGGTGTTAAAATGCAAATATACGATTCTTTCAGCAATTTACTGCATCTTACCCAAAGGTTTTTACGCAAAAAAGAAGCTGTCAACGGACAGCTTCTTAGTAGATATAAAAGAGGTGTTAACCTATTTTGCTGATTTTTCGTAGCTGTTCTTCGTCCAGAATTTGGATATTGCGACCAACCACTGAAATAACGCCTTCGGTAGCGAAAATGGAGAGTGTACGAATAGCGTTAGAAGTAGTCATATTAGAATAATTGGCCAAATCTTCTCTCGAAAGATGACTGTTAATTGTTTTTCCATCTTGCTCCACACCATAATTATCTCTCAACATGAGGAGTGATTCGGCCAAACGACCTCTTACATGTTTTTGTGTCAAACTCACAATACGCGTGTCGTCCACACCTAAATCATACGCTAACGTTTTGATGAAAAATATGGCGAGTTTATTATTTGATTGAATAATTTGTTCCACAACTTGCATCGGAACCAAATAGGCAACTGACGACTCTATAGCTGCAGCAGTTGTCAAATAAGGCTCTTCCGCAAAAAAAGCACGGTAACCAAAATTATCAATAGGTTTAATCAGTCGTATGATTTGGTTGCGTTCTCCAACTCCTTTTTTATATATCTTTACTTTACCTGCAACTAAGCAAATCATATACTTTGGAATTTCTTCCTCACAATAAATAATTTCATTTTTGCGAAAATGTTGTAATTTAGTATTTTCACGTAAATAGAAACGTTCTTCTTGTGTTAGCACTTCCCACATTGGGCACAGCTCGTCAATCGGTTTGAATTGTTTTTGCGAATACATATCACTTATTAAGTTTTATAACATAGTTTTAAAGCACAAAAATACAACATTTTTTTGATATACAAATAGAAAGAGCAAAAAATCATTGACTTTTTGCTCTTTTTTAATTTTTTAATTGATTTTTTTAAACTTTTTTTGTGGTTTTTAACGAACTCCAAATAAAGTAGACAATGATTAATACGTACATTCCAACGCCTAACCATGCTGCTCCAGCACTTTTTTCCCATAAAGTTTGATACCAATCGACTCCGGCAAATTTAAGTGCCGCACTGAGTACACCCATTAAGGCGCCACCAGCAATGAAACCAGAAGCTATGAGCGTTCCTTTGTCGGTACGAGCGGTGTTTAAAGTAACGTCTTTTGAGCGCGAACCAACAAACCAACTAATTAAACCGCCTACAACTAAAGGCGTATTTAATGGAAGTGGAATGAACATTCCTAACGCAAAAGCCAATACCGGAACGCCAAGCACATTGAGTAGTAAAGCGAAAATTGCTCCAACGCCATATAGCAACCAAGGAGCACCTTGTCCCATCATTAACGGCTCAATCACTGCAGCCATAGCATTAGCTTGAGGAGCTACGAGTGCATTTTCGCCCGTAAATCCGTAAGTTTTATGTAAAATGATAATAACTCCACCCACAGTTGCTGCTGAGACGAGCGTTCCGAGAAATTTCCATGTTTCCTGTTTAGCAGGCGTACTTCCAATCCAATAACCAATTTTTAAATCGGTAATAAATCCTCCCGCCATCGCAAGAGCGGTACATACAACGCCTCCAATAACCATTGCGGCGACCATGCCATCTGTTCCTTGAAGTCCTACACCTACTAAAATTACCGAAGCAATAATCAATGTCATCAGAGTCATTCCAGAAACAGGATTGGAACCTACAATGGCAATGGCATTAGCTGCCACTGTTGTAAATAAAAACCCTATGACGGCTACTACTAAAAAGGCAATAAGTGCTTGGAAGAAGTTGCCAATCACACCAAAATAAAAGAAGAGTAGTGTGATAATTAGCGCTGCAATGATTGCTATAGAGATAAATTTCATAGATAAATCGCGTTCGGTACGTGGAATAGCTTGAGCAATCGCTTTGCTTTTTCCTCCAATTTCTTTACCTGCCAATCCAACAGCACTTTTGATAACACCCCAAGATTTTACGATACCGATTACTCCAGCCATAGCAATGGCACCAATACCAATATAGCGTGCGTAGTGTGAAAATATCCAATCAGGATCCATTCCGCTTAACATCACAGAATCTACCGTAGTCATACCAAGCAATGGAATGATAAACCACCATACAAATAGGGAACCTGCACAGATAATAACGCTATATTTCAATCCTACAATGTACCCTAAACCTAATACGGCGGCACTTGTATTGATTGAAAATGTTAGTTTTACTTTTTGTGCTACGGCTTCTCCCCAAGGAATCATCCGTGAACTGAGTGTTTCGCTCCAACTTCCAAATGTAGCCACTACAAAGTCGTATAAACCTCCTATGGCTGCTGCCCAAATTAGTGGTTTTGCTTGACTGCCTCCTTTTTCTCCCGAAATGAGTACTTGCGTTGTAGCCGTCGCTTCAGGGAATGGATATTTTCCGTGCATTTCGCTCACAAAATATTTACGAAATGGAATTAAAAATAGTATTCCTAAAATACCTCCCAATAGAGAACTTAAAAATACTTGCATAAAACTCACGGTAATCTCAGGATATTTCGCTTGTAAAATGTAAAGTGCTGGCAATGTGAATATCGCACCAGCAACAATAACGCCTGAACTGGCACCAATAGATTGAATGATGACATTTTCACCGAGTGCATTTTTACGTTTGGTAGCACTCGATAAGCCGACAGCAATAATGGCAATAGGAATGGCGGCTTCAAATACTTGTCCTACTTTTAATCCTAAATAAGCGGCTGCTGCAGAGAAAAGTACGGCCATAAGAATTCCCCACGATACAGAATAAAAACTCACCTCAGGAACGTTTTTATTTGCGGGTAAAATAGGCGTGTATTTTTCGCCGGGTTTGAGTTCGCGGTTTGCATTTTCAGGTAAACCTACTTTTGGGCTTTCTTCCATAAATCATCTGTGATAAAATTTCTATTAAAAAGGTGTATCCTCATTTTGTAGAGGAGGCAAGTTATAATTGTTATGTGAGGGCGTTTGTGACGTGTTCATTTTTGAACCCAAAGTAGCATAAGGATCGACAGTGTCTTGCTCATTCATAAAACGTGCGAACTCTTTTTTGAAAATCAAGTCGACGTCGCCTGTAGCACCGTTACGATGCTTGGCTATAATAATTTGAGCAACACCTCGTAAATCTTTTTGTGTATGCGGATCTTCTAAAATTTGATAATAATCAGGACGGTGAATGAAACAAACCATATCGGCATCTTGTTCAATGGCGCCTGATTCGCGCAAGTCCGATAGTTGTGGTTTTTTTCCTTCCACGCCTTGACCACGACTCTCTACATTACGATTGAGCTGAGAAAGTGCAATGATAGGAATGTCTAATTCTTTAGCTAAACCTTTCAAAGAACGAGAAATGGTACTTACTTCTTGCTCACGACTTTGGAATTTCATACCCGATGCGTTCATCAATTGTAAGTAGTCGATAATGATGACTTCAACCTTGTGTTCCTCTTTCAAACGACGCGCTTTCGTCTGAAATTCCAGAATAGACAGACTTGGAGTGTCATCAATAAAAATGGGTGCGCCTTCAAGTTTTTTAATTTTGACGTCGAGCTGTGCCCATTCGTGTGGTTCTAATTGCCCGCTTTTAATTTTTTCGCCAGGAATTTCGCAGACATTTACAATTAAACGATTCACTAATTGTACGTTAGACATTTCAAGAGAGAATACGGCTACTGGAATTTGATAATCCACAGCCATATTTCGTGCCATAGAGAGCACAAAAGCGGTTTTCCCCATCGCAGGACGAGCGGCAATGATTATTAAATCGGATTTTTGCCATCCAGCAGTTATTTTATCGAGTGCGTGAAAACCGCTAGTAATACCACTTAGACCGTCGGTTTGCGCAGCTGCTTTATTGAGTCGCGCCAACGCTTCGTCAATAATTGGGTCAATTTGAGTAACGCCTTTTTTCTGACGTTTTTGAGATAATTCAAAAATACGACCTTCGGCTTCTTGCATTAAGTCGTCCACATCTGTGTTTTCTTCAAAAGCTTTGGTTTGCACATCGGTGGAGATACCGATGAGTTCGCGAGCCATGTATTTTTGCGCAATAATTTGAGCGTGAAACAGAATATGCGCTGCAGAAGCTACTTTAGCCGTGAGCATCGCAATGGCGTACGGACCTCCAACTTCTTCTAATTCACCATTTTTGCGTAGCTGTTCCGTAACCGTATGCATATCAATAGGGTTGCGATTTCCATACAATTCGGTGATGGATTTGTATATTTTTTGATGGATTTCTTTGTAAAAAGCTTCAGCTGAAAGAATATCTACCACTTTGTCGATAGCTGTGTTATCAATCATCAAAGCACCTAATATTGATTCTTCGATTTCGGTTGCTTGTGGCGGCACTTTCCCGTAATCCATAACTACTTTCGTCTGTTGTCGGGCGGTTGGTTTCTTTTTAGCTGGTTCCATATTATGCAATTTTAGAAGCTCAAAAGTACTACAAAAAAGCCATTTGAAGAGGGATTTGTACTATTACTTTTAAGTTGAGATGTCAACATGTTTTCAACAATTTTACGCTGTCAAAAAATGATTATCTTTGTCAACCAGAAAACATTCAGAATCATGATTACATTTCCAAATGCAAAAATTAACCTTGGGCTCAATGTGGTAAGCCGTCGTGAAGATGGTTATCACAATCTTGAAACGGTTTTTTATCCTGTGGAATTGCGTGATGCTTTAGAGTTTGTACCTGCTAAAAAAACCGCGTTGACTATTTTGGGTTTACCTGTCGATGGCGATATTGAGCGGAATTTGGTGGTGCGTTCGTTCCGCTTATTACAAAATGAATTCCAGCTTCCTGAACTTGAAATAGCTCTGCTTAAACACATTCCAATGGGTGCTGGACTTGGTGGCGGTTCGTCAGATGCGGCCTTTATGTTGAAATCGATAAACACTCATTTCGAACTTCACTTGTCGGGCGTTCAGCTAGAATCTTATGCAGCAAAATTGGGTGCCGATTGTCCTTTTTTTATTCGTAACGAGCCTGTTTTTGCGTCAGGAATTGGCACGGAGTTTACGTCGATTGATTTGTCGTTGAAAGGGTATTATTTAGTTTTGATAAAACCAGATATTCACGTTTCCACAGCTGAAGCGTATGCACAGGTCATTTGTCAGCGCTGGGAAATTCCGCTGATAGAAGTTATAAAGATGCCACTCGTTAAATGGGAGGAATTTTTAGTAAATGATTTTGAGAAGAGTGTGTTTGCAGCACATTCGGAATTGGCTATTCTCAAAGAAAAACTGTATGAATTTGGAGCAATTTATGCTTCCATGTCTGGCTCTGGATCTACGTTGTATGGAATTTTTAAAGAGAAACCAACGGTCGTTTTTCCTGGGTGCCAAGTTTTCTGGATTGATTTGTGATAGGGATGATTTTAATAATACATAAAGGGACAATCAAATTTGATTGTCCCTTTATGTATAGAGCCATGATTATTTTTTATTTATCGAATAAAAAGTAATTCGCGATATTTTGGTAACGTCCACATTTCGTCATCTACAATCATCTCGAGTTCGTCCACGTGTGTGCGAATTTCGTGCATTAAAGGAACAATGGTGTCGTGATAAGCCAATGCTTTAGCACGTTCGCCGACCATACGATTGGCTATTTTACGTGCAGCTAACATCTCATCGCCTTTTGATACAATGGCAGTTACATGTTGCGCAATTCTGCGAACAATCATCGTGTCTTGTGCTGACAACTCCTTCGCTTCGTTGGCATCAAATGCCTCTTTCATGCGTACGATATTGTCGAGAAGAATTGATTGGTAGCGACTCGCCACAGGAACAATATGATTCATCACTAAGTCGCCCAATACTCTGGATTCAATTTGTATTTTTTTCGTGTAGGTTTCCCATTTTACTTCGCAGCGCGAATGCAATTCTGCTTCTGATAGCACACCGGTTGTTTTAAACATAGTGATGCTGCTAGGTGTGACGTATTGTTCAAAAATAAGTGGCACACTCGTTTCACAATATAAGCCACGTTTTTCAGCCTCTTTTTTCCATTCGTCGCTATAACCATTCCCATCGAAACGAATGGCTTTGCACGAAGAAATATACTCTTTGATAACTGCAAAAAGCGCGCGTTCTTTTGGTTCGCCATTTTCGATGTGTTTGCTGACATCTTTTTTGAAACAGATTAGTTGTTCGGCTACAGAAGCATTTAAAGCCAACATAGCTCCACCGCAATTGGCTGATGAACCGACAGCTCTAAATTCAAATCGATTTCCCGTAAATGCAAAGGGCGATGTGCGATTACGATCTGTATTGTCGAGCAAAATTTCAGGGATATTAGCCACGCCGAGTTTCATCTCTTTTTTGGCATTGATAACAATTCCTTTATCGACCGAAGCTTTTTCGAGTTTGTTAAGTACATCTGTTATTTGTGTTCCCAAAAATACGGAAATGATCGAAGGAGGAGCTTCATTTGCGCCTAAACGGTGTGCGTTAGTGGCTGAACTAATCGAAGCTTTAAGCAAACCATTGTGTTTTTGAACAGCCATGAGCACATTCACCAAAAATGTAATGAATTGTAAGTTAGTTGCTGCATTTTTACCTGGTGCTAATAGATTCACGCCTGTGTTTGTGCGCATAGACCAATTGCAATGTTTACCTGAGCCGTTGACGCCAGAAAAAGGTTTTTCATGCAGTAATACTCTGAAATGGTGGCGATTTGCAACGCGCTCCATAACTGACATAATTAGCAAATTGTGGTCGTTGGACAAATTCATCTCTTCATACACTGGTGCCAACTCAAATTGGTTTGGAGCTACTTCGTTGTGACGCGTTTTTACAGGAATTCCCAATTTAAGTGATTCGATTTCTAGGTCGGTCATAAATTGTAACACACGCTCAGGAATTGCTCCAAAATAATGGTCGCCTAATTGCTGATTTTTTGCACTATCGTGCCCCATGAGCGTTCGTCCCGTGAGCATCAAATCAGGACGAGCAGTCCAAAGCGCCTCATCAACTAAAAAATACTCTTGTTCCCAACCCAAATATGCGGTTACTTTGGATACATTTCTGTCGAAATAACGGCACACTTCAACAGCAGCTTTGTCAAGTGCAGAAATTGATTTGATAAGTGGTGTTTTGTAATCGAGCGCTTCGCCTGTGTAAGCCACGAAAATAGTAGGAATACAAAGCGTGTCACCGACTACGAAAGCTGGTGATGATGGATCCCAAGCGGAATAACCACGAGCTTCAAACGTATTACGGATACCTCCGTTTGGAAAGCTGGAGGCGTCAGGTTCTTGCTGGTAGAGCAATCCCCCAGAAAATTCCTCTAATACTTTTCCATCTGGCGTTTTATCAATAAAACTATCATGTTTTTCAGCAGTTCCTCCAGTGAGTGGTTGAAACCAATGCGTGTAGTGCGTAACGCCAAGTTCTGAAGCCCATTTTTTCATTCCCATGGCTACTGAATTTGCAATATCGCGACTTAATGGTTTGCCATTGTCGATGACATCAAAAAGCTGATTCAGAATTGTATCTGCAATATATTCTGTCATTTTATCACGCGTAAAAACCATTTTTCCAAAAAAATCACATGGACGTTCTTTTGGTGTAACTAGCGTTACAGGTTTGTGAGAAGCGGCATTTTCAAGTGCCTTAAAACGTAATTTACTCATAAGTTGAAAGAATTAATATCGATTATTACGACTATTCAGTGCTGATTTTATATTTTGACACATAACCTACAAAAGAGGTTGCTTTTTGATTTCCATCTCTTTAAAAATGGAAATAGAGGTTGCAAAGATACTAAAAAAATGTTTTTATCGCTATAATTACTAAAAATATCGTAAAAAGAGAGTGTTATATTTGTCTTAACTGCCTTTTGCTTATGTTGCGAACGATTGAAATTATAAAAAGTTATTTTTAGCCTATAAAATCTTTGTATCTTTGTGTCATAGAATTTTCTCACACGAAAAATTAGTAAAAATGGATATTTTTATTGGATTAATTGCCAAACAGGTTCAAATTACTGAACATCAAGTTAAAAATACAGTCAAATTACTGAGTGAAGGCGCTACGATTCCTTTTATTAGTCGCTATCGCAAAGAGTTAACAGCTGGTTTGGATGAAGTGCAAATTGGCGATATTGCTGAATTGCACTTAAAATTGACAGAATTAGCCAAACGTAAGGAGACTATTTTAAAAACGATTGAAGAGCAGGGTAAATTAACGCCTGAACTCAAACAACAGATTGAACAAACTTGGGAATCAACTATTTTAGAAGATTTGTATCTGCCCTATAAACCCAAACGGCGTACACGTGGTCAAATGGCTGTGGAGAAAGGATTAGAACCGTTAGCTAAACTAATTTCAGAACAAACGTGTAAGGATGTAAATGCGCAAGCTGAGCGTTTCTTGAATGATAAAGTGATCGACGTAAAAGATGCGTTGGCTGGAGCGCGCGACATTATTGCTGAGTGGATTAATGAAGATAGTTATGCTCGTAACTCCATTCGGGCTATTTTTACGCGTGAAGCAATTATTTCTAGCAAGTTGGTTAAAGGAAAAGAGAGCGACGGCGATAAATTTCGTGATTATTTCAGTGCCGAAGAGCCATTGCGACGCATCTCTTCACATCGCTTATTAGCTATGCGTCGTGGTGAAAGTGAAGGTGTTTTGAAAGTTGATATTTCTGCACCTGAAGAAAATTGTTTGGAGCGTTTGTACAAGATTTTTGTAACAGCTACGAATGAGGCGTCGGAACAAGTCAAAATGGCTGTTGCTGATAGTTACAAGCGATTGCTAAAACCTTCCATCGAAACAGAATTTGCAGCTATAAGTAAAGAACAAGCTGATAAAGAAGCAATTGGTATTTTTGTGGAAAATTTACGACAATTGTTGTTGTCTTCTCCATTGGGTCAAAAACGTGTTTTGAGTCTCGATCCGGGCTTTCGTACAGGCTGTAAAGTGGTTTGTTTGGATGCGCAAGGAAATTTGTTGCACAATGAAACTATTTATCCTCATCCACCTAAGAATGAAACAGCTTTGTCGATGAAAAAAATCTCACATTTGGTTGAACAATATGATATTCAGGCGATTGCGATTGGGAATGGCACAGCTGGAAGAGAAACAGAACAATTTATTCAGAGTATTCGTTTCAATCGTCAGGTTCAGGTTTTTGTAGTGAGTGAAAATGGTGCAAGTATCTATTCTGCGTCAAAAATTGCTCGTGAAGAATTTCCAGAATATGATGTTACGGTGCGTGGTGCCGTTTCATTAGGTCGTCGTTTGATGGATCCGTTGGCAGAATTGGTAAAGTTAGATCCTAAATCCATCGGTGTAGGACAATATCAGTACGATGTGGATCAAAATGGACTCAAAAGAGCACTCGATCAAACGGTGGAAAACTGTGTGAATAAAGTGGGTGTGAATGTCAATACTGCCAGTAAATATTTATTGACTTACGTCTCTGGTATAGGACCACAATTAGCGCAAAATGTGGTGGATTATCGTTCAGAAAATGGACCATTTCAATCACGTAAAGCATTGCTGAAAGTTCCTAAAATGGGTGCTAAATCATTTGAACAAAGTGCTGGATTTATGCGTGTTGACAATGCTAAAAATCCGTTGGATAATAGTGCCGTCCATCCCGAAAGTTATCCGATAGTTGAACAGATGGCC
>DATFIF010000163.1:0-27301 GCA_035270405.1 Paludibacteraceae bacterium
CAATTAAATCATTAAGTGATTTGAAAAGATTGACCGCAGGTATAGCCACTGGCATCACTAAAAATAAAAATAACCAAATACGAAACGAGCGAATCGGCTTAAACTTGAGATAAGTGACGCCACCACCTAGAAAATAAGCCAGAAAAAATGCAGGTAATACAAACGTACAGGTTGTTTGTACAATTTGTAATAACTTTACAAATTGAATATTATCAGCAGAGTTAGCAAACAATACAACAACCATGGAACTAAGTAATAAGCCCAAAAAAGCCATGACAAAAATCATGGTGATTTTCGTAACAAATGGAACTTTTGCAAAGAGAGATTTTATCATTGTTAGTACATAAAAAAACTTCCACTACAAAGATAGTGGAAGTTTTTGAAATTGTGGTTGCTTAAAAGATTAAGCGCGTGGACGGGCTTCCTTAACAACTAAGGCACGGCCTTCATATTCGGTACCGTTAAGTTTTTCAATCATCTCTTGTGCTGCAGCATCGTCAGGCATTTCGATAAAACTAAAACCTTTAGAACGACCTGTTTCACGATCCATAATTACTTTAACTGAAGTAATTTCACCATACTCTGCCAACAATTGTTGAAGATCATTTTCTCGAACTTGATAGTTCAAGTTTCCAATGTAAATGTTCATAAAAAATAAAATTAAAAATGTACTTATGTCATCGATAGTAATCTGTAACTATCTCGAAAACATTCACAAAGAAACAATTAATATTTGAATTTACAATACTTTTTAACACTAAAGTTTTTTTTTATTAATCGGGCAAACGTGCAATGATTGTTTCGTTGCCACGAGTAGACTCTCCCATTTGAACAAAAATCTCTGTACCTTCAGGAAAAAAAAGATCGACACGTGAGCCAAATTTAATAAAACCCATGTGTTCGTTGACGTAACATTCATGATTTGGAGCTGCGTAAGTCACAATACGACGAGCCAATGCTCCTGCGATTTGGCGCACCAAAATTTGATGTTTCGATTTACTTTCGATAACTACCGTAGATCGTTCATTTTCATGGCTAGATTTTGGTAAATAAGCCGCCATGTGCCGTCCACTATGATGTTTTACGTATTTCACGATACCGTCAATTGGGTACCAATTGGCATGAACGCTAAAAACTGACATGAAAATAGAAACTTGAATACGACGTTCGCCACCAAAATATTCATACTCTTCTGTTGGTTCAATAACGACGACACGACCATCGGCGGGTGCTATCACCAAATTTTCGTCCTCAATATACGCTTCACGAGTTGGACTGCGAAAGAAATAAAAGAAAAAAGAAAAAGCCAATATGGAGACAACCAAGTTCGCAATAAACACCAATTGATTGGGCGATTGAAAATAAAAAATAATGTTGAGTACTATCAACAAGAGCATTAAAGAGAGTAAAATAGCGTAACCTTCTTTGTGTACTTTCAATCTACGTTTAAAATTTTTATTTTTCATAACAAAACATCTATGTGCCTATATAGCACTGATTTAACATAATTGCAAATAGAGATAAATAACAGGAACGGCCAACAACATACTATCGAACCGATCGAGTAATCCACCGTGTCCAGGAATAAATCGACCCGAATCTTTTACACCAACCGAACGTTTCATTAGACTTTCCATTAAATCGCCAAAAGTTCCGAAAACCACTACTAAAACTGAAAAAATAAGCCATTGCCACCAAACTAAATCGGTGGAAAAAAAAGAAAAGGCATAACTAACAATCAAAGAAGCCACTGCTCCACCAATAAAACCTTCCCATGACTTTTTAGGCGAAATGCGCTCAAATAAACGATGTTTTCCAAAAGCACTGCCAATCAAATAAGCAAAACTATCATTTACCCAAATAATGACAAATATCGCCAATAATAAATAAGGATTCCAACTGCCTTTAAAGAATAAAATATTACTTAATAAGGCAAATGGTAAAGATATCATAACCTGTCCTAAAAAAAAGTAAGCCCAATTATGCAAAGGGCGATGACGATGACGAAATAGTTCGGAAATGAGTACTAAAATAATAAATAACCCGTAAAGAGGAATTAAATTGAAGGGGATAAGTTCTGAGAAATGTTTTGAGAAAAACACCAAAAACAAAATACAATTGGCAACGATAGCAGGCCCAACCATCACCTCGATATGACCAGAGTGATTAATTACTTTGTGAAATTCGCCAATGGCTAACGACGAAACCAACAAAAAAACGCCTAAAAACAGCCAAGGACTAACTAAAATGGAGCTAGCAATAGTTCCTACAAAAAGGGCTCCAAAAACAGTACGTTGAATCAGATTTTTATTTTGCATAGTTATAGATTTTCGGCTATAAAAACATACAATTCGCGTGGTCCATGTGCACCCATTACCAACGTTTTCTCAATATCGGCAGTACGGCTAGGTCCTGAAATGATAGAAAGTAAAGAAGGTAATTTATCGGGATATTTCTCTTTCACAGCAATCAATGCATCGGTAACATAAGCTTTCAATTGGCTACGTTTTGCCACAACAATATGTATGGGTGGAAAAACCGTCAATTCTCTACCGCCATAACTGGCTGATGAAACTAAAATACTACCCGTTCGAGCGACTAAAAATTCACATTCTGTAATAGCTGCCTCCATCTTTGAATAAGGCTCTTCATTACACACAAGATTTGGCAAAAAGTGCTTCAGTTGCGGCAAAAAAGAATAGACGTGTGCAATATTTTTCCGTTTCAAAAAAGCATCCAACTCAGCGTATAAATCCTCCTCAGTTTTAAAACTAAACGACTCGCCACTAATCAACGCCAATTCTTTTGAAAAACAGTCATCTAAAGATGACTCAATCGGTCGATGAATCTTTGAATCATCTAGTTCTACAAGATTACTTTCAAAACATTTATCAGCAGCAGCTGAAAGTTTTTGAAGGATAATATGGCGCGAATTAAGCTTCATCAATTACAGTTGAATCCTCTTTCACTTCCGGCACATCTTCGACAGAAGATAACGGTTGGCTCAATAATAATTCATCAGAACGACTCTTCCAAGGACGTTTACCCAATATAGCTTCCACATCTTCAGCAAACAGAACCTCTTTTTCGAGCAGAACTTGAGCCAATTTATTATGACCTTCCTTGTGTTCATTCAATAGTTTTTTAGCGCGATCATACTGTTCTGCAATGATTTTTTTGGCTTCTGAATCAATTAATTCAGCTGTTTTTTCGCTATACGGTTTTGTAAATCCATAATCAGAATTACCCGATGAATCATAATAACTCATATTCGCCAACTTGTCACTCATACCAAAATAAGCCACCATAGCATACGCTTTCTTAGTTGTACGTTCTAAATCGCTAATAGCACCAGTGCCAAGCATTTTCAAAAAAACCTCTTCGGCAGCACGACCGCCAAGCAAAGAGCATAAATCATCTAAAATGTGATCACGTGATGTTAATTGGCGCTCTTCTGGTAAATACCAAGCAGCTCCCAAAGCTTCGCCACGAGGCACAATCGTCACTTTAACCAGTGGATTTGCATGCTCTAATAGCCAGCTAATAGTCGCATGTCCGGCTTCGTGAAAAGCAATATTTTTTTTCTCTTCGAGTGTTAAAATTTTGGTTTTTTTCTCCAATCCTCCTACAATACGGTCGACAGCATCCAAAAAGTCTTGTTTCCCAACTGCCTTTTTATCATGACGTGCTGCAATAAGAGCAGCTTCATTACAGACATTGGCAATATCAGCACCAGAAAAACCTGGCGTTTGACGGGATAAAAAATCAACATCTAGCGTATCATCTAATTTTAAAGGACGTAAATGAACTTGGAAAATCTCTTTACGCTCGTGCATATCAGGTAAATCAACGTGAATTTGGCGATCAAAACGCCCTGCACGTAACAACGCTTTATCTAAAATATCAGCCCTATTAGTTGCTGCCAGAATGATAACTCCACTGTTTGAACCAAAACCGTCCATTTCGGTAAGTAGCTGATTCAATGTGTTTTCACGCTCATCATTACCGCCCATGTTGGCGTTTTTGCCACGTGCACGCCCAACAGCGTCAATTTCGTCGATAAATACAATACATGGCGCTTTCTCTTTCGCTTGACGGAACAAATCGCGCACACGACTAGCACCTACGCCTACAAACATTTCGACAAAATCAGAACCTGACATAGAGAAAAACGGCACATCAGCCTCGCCAGCTACAGCTTTAGCCAATAATGTTTTACCAGTTCCTGGAGGACCAACCAACAACGCTCCTTTAGGAATTTTTCCACCTAACTCTGTGTATTTATCTGGTTTACGTAAGAACGTAACAATTTCTTCTACTTCCTGTTTGGCACCAGCCAATCCGGCCACATCTTTAAATGTGATTTTGGCCTTTGTGGCATCGCCTTTATCAAATAGTTGCGCCTTTGATTTGCCAACATTGAAAACACCGCCTGCTCCACCACCGCCTGACATTTTGCGATTCATAAAAACAAAAAAGAGGACCAAAAGCAAAATTGGTAATATAGAAAAGAGGAACATTTCCATGTAGTCTTTACCTTCTTTGTAGGACACTTCGCCCGTAAAAACTTTCTCTTTTTGTAATTCCGTAATCAATTTTGAGAACTCCTCAACAGAAGGAACCAAAGCATTGATATGCGGAAGTTTCCCATCTGCTTTATAGGCTTTCCCAAGTAGTTGTTTGGCACATGTCGAGTCGATTTCTGCATCAACCATGTTTTTGGTAATGGTTACGGTCATGCTTTTGACACAGCCACTGCGCAAACCTTCTTCCAATTTTGAAAATGGCACTTCCTGAGAAGCCTCACCGCCATCCCAAAAAAGAGATACTGCAAAAAACAAACCGATAGCCAAATAAACCCAATAAAAATTGAATTTAGGTTTAAACTGTTTCGGACTTGGAAGTTGTGGTTTATTATTTTTTTTCTGTTCCATATATTTTATTAAGCTACAAGTATTTACGACAAATTAGTTTTGTACTACACGTGTTTAGAGGTATACCGATCAATTCCCTGCATACGACACAAAACAGAAGAGCATAAAATAGTTACTTTCATGCTAAACGAGTGCTAAGCAATATCTGCGTACTCTTTGATGTCTGCATCTGCCCACAAATGTTCTATGTCGTAGAACTCACGAGTAGAACGAAGAAACAAATGCACAATAACAGAGCCATAATCCAAAGCTATCCATTCAGAATTTTCGAATCCATCAGCAGCAAAAGGTTTTTCAGCAGCATGTTTACGCACATAATCTTTTACTTCGTGAGCAATAGCCGACACGTGCACATTAGAATCCCCTTCACAGATTACAAAATACTGACAAGGAGCGTTCAATTTTGTCATATCAACTGTTACTACACGCTTTGCCTTTTTCTCTTGCATACCTGCTACGATGGTTTCAAGTAATTTTTTATCCTCTTTTTTCATTAACTATTTTATTTCATTTTAATTAAAAATCTAACTTACAAATATACACATTCTATTCCAAATGCTAAAACAAGACTTTTTGGCAGTTTTATTCAAAAAGCAAGCCATTAATATACATCCAAACCACATAACGGGCAAATTTACCTAAAAGCATCGAAAGCGCCACAATCCACAAACGAGAACGCATAAAGCCAGCAGCCACAGCAATAATATCTCCTACACCTGGTAAAAAGGAAAAAAATGCCAACCAATCGCCATATTTTCTAAATTTATCTTCAAATCTGCCTATTTTTTCTTTTTTGATGCGCAACCACTTTTCAATCCACTCCATTTTCCCCAAATGTCCAAGCCAATAACACGTTAATCCACCAAGCCAATTACCAAAAGTAGCCCAAAAAACGCAAGTCCAAGCATCTAATCCGCCAAATACAAGCGCTGAAAAAACCACTTCAGAACTGAACGGAACAACGGTTGCCGCCAAAAATGAAGCAATAAAAAGTCCAACATAACCGTACTCGGCAAATTCTATCATTAAATTCCGATTAAATTTAGAACACGGTAAGCCAATCCTGAAACGAGAAAGACGATAAATAGAATATTAGCGAATTTAGATTGATTGGTAGAGAAGAAAAAACTCACTGATACTATCAGAAACATACTAGGAACGATTAACAAACTAGCGAATTTATAGAAAAATAGACCTGCCCAAATGGTGGTGAGAACAAACGCTAAATTTATAAAAAAGAAATTGAGACGAGTATGTAACTTAAAATTCAAACTAACCGAAAAATATGACGTTAAAGAGATCAAAAACAACAAAAGCAACATGGCACCAAAGATAACATTTGAACTCAAAATTGGTAAACCTTGATTAAAGGTATGAATATGTGATTTACTTAAAATCTCATATAAAAAACTTATATTGTCAGACAAAAATAATATGCTCCAAAACACAAATAATGGAAGCAATGTGCCGGATAAAAGGGCACAAAAGGCACGTACTGTAAATGTGCTAAACACAATCATTCCTAGCAAAAAAACAACCAGTAAAAAGATGTATTCTTGCTGAAAAAAAGCAGCACTCGTGATTAAGAAACCAATATTAAAAGGAACTGACACTTTTTCACCACTGTAACTATACATGGAAAACAATTCTTCAACTGCCAAAAGGAACAGGACTAACGCCACCATACGCGCATCAAAAAACTGAATTTCAGCAATTGTAGACATGGTAAATAATCCCACAACAAGGGGAATAGCGCTACGGATCGGTATTAATTGCCAACGTTCGCATAATCGCATCAGAAATATAGCAATGGCAATTTGACAAAAAAACTGAATAAAATGTGCCCAGCCAGCCGAGAGTGTAAACCATGTAAAGGTTCCAAACAGTTGAAACGGATAATTGGTTTGAGGATAAGCAGCTCCGAATAGATAAGGCACAAACCAGACAATGGCCGAAAAAATAATCGGTATGATAAGCCATTCTAAACGAGGCGTCAGTATTTTTTTTAGTATCGGCATATAACAAAACAAATTGAAAAGTAGAACTAACAAAAGTCCACAAAGTTAGCAAAAAAAACAACAATTTTAGCACTCTAAAAAAAGCGGTACTCCCAAAAGAAATACCGCTTTAACTCTGAATAGGATTGAATTTACAATCCGCGACCTTTAATCATTGCTTCTGGATTCGGTTCTGCTCCACGAAACTGTTTGTATAACTTCATTGGATCATCACTGCCTCCTTTTTCAAGAATATTTTGGCGGAATGCTTGAGCCGTTTTTTGATCAAAAATGCCTTTTTCTTTAAATAAATCAAACGCGTCTTTATCCAAAACCTCAGCCCATAAATAGCTATAATAACCAGCGCTATAGCCACTATTGAAAATGTGATTAAAATAAGAGGTGCGGTAACGTGGAATAATTTCATCAATCAAACCAATTTTAGCCATTTGCTCTTTTTCAAACGCATTAACATCGAGACCTTCAACACTTGTGAGATCGTGCCAATTCATATCTAAAATTGAGGCTGCAACCAACTCTGTAGTTCTAAATCCTTGATTAAACGTAGCTGTTTGTTGTATTTTTTTTACCAATTCAGCAGGAATAACTTCACCAGTTTCGTAATGTTTAGCATACATGGCTAATACTTCTGGCTCAAACGCCCAATTTTCAAGAACTTGCGATGGCAATTCTACAAAATCACGTGCCACATTGGTTCCACTAACGCTCAAATAGTTACACTTGGTTAACAAGCCATGTAAACCGTGACCAAACTCGTGGAACATGGTTTCAACTTCATCTAACGTCAAAAGCGATGGTGTAGTAGCTGTCGGTTTCGTAAAATTACCTACATTTATAACAATTGGACGAATTTCTTGACCATCAACTACGTGAGATTCACGGAAATTACTCATCCAAGCACCACCACGTTTACTAGCGCGTGGGTAATAATCCGTATAAAACAGACCGACTAAAGAGCCATCGGCATCTGTAATTTTAAACGTTTCAACATCGGCATGATAAGTTGGCATAGAGTCTAGTTTTTCAAACTTCAAACCATACAATTTACTTGCAACGGCAAAAACACCAGCACGTACATTTTCCATTTGGAAATAAGGTTTGATGTCATCTTCGTTTAAATTGTACTTCTCTTGACGTAATTTTTCTGCATAAAAATCCCAATCCCACGCTGCCAATTTAAAGCCACCTTTTTCACGATCAATAATTTTTTGCATTTCTGCACGCTCTATTTTTGCTTTAGCCAAAGCTGGCGTAAATATTTTGGCTAAAAAAGCATTGACTGTTTCTGAATTTTTCGCCATGGTTTCATCTAAAATAAAAGCTGCTGGCGTATCAAAACCCATCATAGTTGCTTTTTCTATACGTAATTTCATAATATCAAGCACGATTTGTTTGTTATCGTACTCATTATCATTATTACCACGCATTGAATAACCTTTGAACATTTTTTCGCGCAAATCACGACGTGAGCTGTATTGCATAAAAGGAACCCAACTTGGTTTTTGCAAACCAAACAACCATTTACCTTCCATACCAGCTTCTTTAGCAGTTTCTGCTGCTGCTACACGAACGGCTTCTGGTAAACCAGCTAAATCTTCTTCCTTATCAACGATTAATTGAAAAGCATTGGTTTCAGCCAATAAGTTGTTACCAAATTTTTGCTCAAGTGCAGATAACTCTTTGTTGATTTCGCGCAAACGAGCTTGTTTAGTCGCATCAAGACCAATACCATTACGCACAAAACGGCGGTGCATTTTATCGAGCACCATTTTTTGCTCAGTTGTTAAATCTGCGCTGTCTTGTTCATTATAAACCGTATCAACCCGCTTGAACAAATCAACATTCATGAAGATATTGTCACTATGTTCAGATATAATCGGCAAAACTTGTTCGATTAATTTCTGAAGACTTTCTGTGGCATCAGATTCCGACAAATTGAATAATACAGCAGACACTTTATTGATGAGTGCGCCTGATTTTTCGTACTCAGCTATCGTATTTTCAAAAGTTGGCGCAGCTGTATCATTAATGATAGCATCAATTTCTGCCTGTTGTTGTAAAATACCCTCTTCTAAAGCTGGTAAATAATGTTTTTCTTCAATTTGACTAAATGGCGGTAAGCCATAAGGTGTATCCCATTCTACCAGAAAAGGATTTGTCTCTTGTTTAGAACATGAAATCATCATAATAGATGGAATTAAGAATAAAAATAATTTTTTCATTACTATAAATATTTAGTTATTAATTAAATCGACAATTTATCAATTTCAAGTTGAGATTTCAACTCGATGATAGAATCAAATTTTCGCTCATCGCGAATACGTCTGAGAAACTTTAACTGAAGCGTTTCTCCATATATATCTTGCTCAAAATCAATTATATATACCTCTATTGTTTGCGTGTCGCCAGATACGGTTGGTCGTGTGCCAATATTTAACATCCCTTTAAACCACTGATTTTTAAAGGCAACTTCTACGGCATAAACTCCCTCTTTGGGAACTAATTTTGAAATATCTAATTTTAAATTAGCGGTTGGAAACCCAATTTTACGTCCAATTTGATCACCCGAAACAACTACTCCACTCATCATATACGGTGAACCCAACAATTCGTTTGCTTTTATTACCTCACCTTTTTGAAGTAAAGTACGAATTTTGGAAGAACTTACGGTTAAATTTTCAGCTACAAATGGGCGACAAGCAATTACATCTACACCTATCGATTTTCCAATTTCTACATAATCTTCAAATGTTGCCAAGCGATCGCTTCCAAAATGGTGATCATAACCAACCAATAATTTCCTAACGCGATAATTATCATGCAACATTTTAAGAAAATCGCAAGAAGACATTTTTGCAATTTGTTCATCAAACTCAAGCAACAAACAATTATCGATTGCCAAGATTTCAAATCGTGCTAACTTTTCGGACGTGGTGGTCAACAATTTCAAATCAGTCCGATTCCTCAAAATTTCTTGTGGATGATTGACAAACGAAACAATCAAAGATTGAAATCCAAATTTTTGAGATAGGAACTTTAATTCGTTCAACAAAAATTGATGACCTATATGTACGCCATCAAAAAAACCGATGGTGGCTAGTGTGTCCTGAGTTGGAATTTGTATATCAGAAAGAGTATGCACCTTCAAAAAAGTTTAACTACAAAGTTACGGAAAAATTTAGAGAAAAACTAAAAACCTCCAAAAAAGGAGAAAATAGCTCTTGTAAAATCGAAAATTATCGCACTAGTGACCATAAAAGAAAAAATAGGACACTCTCAGGAGGTTATTTCTGGGTGGAAATAATCATAAATAATTGAGGCTTTGTGAGTTCCAATAATTTTTTCTAGTTCCAATTTTTCAGCATTCTGGATGCGTTTTAGACTTTTAAATACATTTAGTAGCTGAATTTTCGTTTTTTCACCAATTCCTTTGATAGAATCGAGTTCCGACACAGTTTGATTTTTACTACGTTTGTCTCTATGAAATGTAATGGCAAAACGATGAACTTCATCTTGAACCGAAGCCAAAAATTTAAATAAAAAATCCGTTGGTTTTAAACCAATAGCAGCTGGAGGAAAACCAAATAACAGTTCGCTCGTATGATGTCGTTGATTTTTTGCTAAACCCGCAATCGGAATTTGCACGTGAAGTTCATCTTCAAGCACTCGGCGTACAACTTCCATTTGACCTTTACCTCCATCGGTGATAATCAAATCTGGTAAAGAAGCGCCTTCATTAATCATTCGTGTATATCGTCGACGAACAACTTCTTGCATAGAGGCATAGTCATCAGGTCCCTGAACGGTTTTAATAATATATTTGCGATAATCTTTTTTGGATGGTCGCGCTTTTTTAAAAACCACACATGCTGCAACGGCATCACTACCAGAAATATTAGAATTGTCAAAACAGTCGATAGTTTGCGGTAAATTTGGTAAGTGTAGAACAGTTTGAATCTCTTTCATTAATCTAATAGCCCGTTGATCAGGATTCAATCTTTCCGCCTGTTTCAGCTTATCCAATTTATATTGACGCACATTTTGCATGGATAAATCGAGTAATTTCTTTTTATCACCTCGTTGAGGAATAATTATTTCAACATTATCAAGCGATAAGTCAGGATAAAATGGGACAATTAGCGTTTTAGAAGAGCTTTTCAAACGGTGACGCAGTTCTAAAATAGCAAAAGCCAACAATTCCTCTTTTTCCTCTTCTAGTTTCTTCTGATATTCAATTGTAAAGCCTTGAATAACAGATCCTTTGGCAATTCTAAGAATGTTAATATAGACTGAATTTTCATCCTCATCATAAGCAAACACATCCAAATTATCATCATTGGTAGTTGTTATAACAGTCTTGGACTGATATTTAACGATGGAATCGTGCTTTTCTTTGATTTTTTGCGCTTCTTCAAATTGTTGGTTTTCAGATAATTCGTGCATTTGAGTCACTAAATAATCCGTGATAGCATGACTATTACCTTTCGCTATTTCTTTGATTTCATCGATCATTTTCCGATAGTCCAACTGCGATTGTAAACCTTCACACACACCCGTACAATTATGAATATGATATTGGAGACAAACCTTAAATTTATTAGCCGCAATTGATTCTTGGGTTAAAGGTAAACGGCAGGTACGAATTGGGTAGAGCTCACGAACCAATTCCAATAAAACATCTAGGGTCCATACCGAGCTATAAGGTCCGAAGTAATCGGCACCTTTTACAATAGTGCGTGTTTTGAAAACGCGTGGGAAAGCTTCTCGAGTAATACAAAGCCACGGATAAGTTTTGCCATCTTTAAGCAAAATATTATACCGTGGTTGATATTTTTTTATGAAATTATTTTCAAGTAAAAGAGCTTCGTTTTCAGAATTAACAACTATATATTTTATGTCGCGAATGTGCTTGACTAAGATAGTAGTTTTGACTGAATCGTGCACTTTATTGAAATAAGAAGCGACACGGCGTTTTAAATTTTTAGCCTTTCCAACGTAGATAATAACCCCTTCTGCATTAAAAAACTGATATACGCCCGGAGAATCTGGGAGCAACAAGAGTTGTTTTTTTATGTAATCATCGGAAGACATTAATATCTATTCGTTTTTACGTATTCAAATTAATAATGAATCAAAGAATCTACAATAATATCTTTATCAAATTTTTCACGACCTTTCAAAAAGTCGAGTTCAACGAGAAAGTTAACGTATATTTTTTTAACTCCAAATTTACGAATCAACTTACAAGCCGCTTTCATTGTGCCGCCAGTAGCCAACAAATCATCATGAACCAGCACGACGTCGTCTGGAGTTAAGGCATCTTTGTGAAGTTCGATGATATCAACTCCGTACTCTTTTTCGTAACTCACCTCAATAGTTTCGGCTGGTAATTTACCCTTTTTGCGAACGGGAATAAACCCGACACCTAACTTATTTCCTAAAATTGGCGCCATAATAAAACCTCGCGATTCTATCCCTATTACTTTGGTAATCCCTTTATCTTTGTAAAGACGATACATTTCGTCCTCAAAAAATTTCATACATTCGGCATTTTTAAAGGCTGTCGTCAAGTCTTTGAATACAATACCCTTCACCGGAAAATCCACTACATCGCGAATGTTGCTTTTAACTTCTTCAATTGTCATAATATACATTTTTTTGTTCCACGTGGAACTTTTAGTCTGTTTTGTTTGTAATTGTTTTTTGTTCCACGTGGAACAATTTCTACTCAACGACCTAATAAAACCAATAACACATTTATATCATTTGGCGAAATGCCAGGAATACGACTGGCTTGTCCTATTGTTTTCGGATTAATTTTAATAAGTTTTTGACGAGCCTCTGTAGATATTGATTGTAATGCGGCATAATCAAATTTATTTTCTATAGTTATGTGCTCAAGCCGGTGGAGTTTATCAGCAATAAATCGTTCGCGATCTATATAGCCGGCATATTTAATTAAAATTTCAGAAGCCTCTACAATTTCTTCTCGCCTATTGAGCTCAATTTGATCTATTTTTTCTTTCAATTGAGGCAAACTATTTTCTAAAATAGAAATACTTAATTGCGGACGAAGAATTAAATCATGCAGTTTGGTAGAATGTTTTAATGGAGACGTTCCTAAAATTTCCAAAGTGGAATTTATTTCCGTAGCTTTTATCGAATATGTTTTGGTAAAAGCTAACAACGATTCTATAGCCGATTGTTTCGATTTCAATAGTTTAAAACGTTCGCTTTTGGCTAAGCCGATATGATAAGATTTTTCGGTCAATCGAACATCGGCATCATCTTGTCGCAACAAAATTCTATATTCGGCACGAGAGGTAAACATACGATACGGTTCGTCAACGCCTTTGGTTACTAAATCGTCAATCAATACGCCAATATACGCTTCGTCTCTATTTAAAACAAATTCTTTACCACCATGGCAATTTATATGTGCATTAATGCCCGCTATCAAACCTTGCCCTGCGGCTTCTTCATAACCAGTTGTTCCGTTTATTTGTCCTGCGAAAAATAAATTCTTTATTAACTTAGTTTCTAATGTGTGGGTCAATTGTGTTGGGTCGAAAAAGTCATACTCTATAGCATAACCTGGACGATATACTTTTACATGTTCTAAACCTGCAACCGTTCGCAAAGCTTCAAGTTGAATATCAATAGGAAGGGATGAAGAGAAGCCATTCACATAATATTCTTGCGTGAAAACACCTTCTGGTTCTAAAAAAAGTTGATGTTGTTCTTTATCTGCAAACGTAATTATTTTTGTTTCTATACTTGGACAATAACGAGGTCCTATACTTTCTATTTGACCATTATATAGAGGCGAATCTTTAAGTCCTTTATTCAAAATAGCGTGAGTAGATGCATTCGTATAGGTAATCCAACAACTACGCTGCTGAAGAGGACGCGGCTTATAATCGAGATATGAAAATTTATGAAAATCGTCTTCGCCTATTTGTTCTGACATTTTTGAAAAATCAATAGAATTTCCATTGATACGAACGGGAGTTCCAGTCTTCATACGATCAGTTGAAAAACCCAAATTCTTTAATTGTTCTGTCACACCAAACGAAGATGGTTCACCAATACGACCACCCACTATTTGAGTTTTTCCGATATGCATCAATCCATTTAAAAATGTACCTGCAGTAAGAATAACAGCTGTTGCCAAAAATTCTACATTCATCGTAGTTTTACAACCCGTAGCTTTTCCTTTGGAAAAAAGAAGTTCAGTTACTGTATCTTGCCAAATATCCAAATTGGGAGTTTCGTCTAAAATTTCACGCCATTTGATGATATATTGCATTCTATCAGATTGCGAACGTGGACTCCACATGGCAGGACCTTTTGATTTGTTGAGCATACGAAATTGTATAGCTGTTGCGTCAGTAACAATACCCATATAACCTCCAAGAGCATCTATCTCTCTAACTATCTGACCTTTAGCAATTCCACCAATAGCAGGATTACAGCTCATTTGAGCTATTTTATTCATATCCATTGTAATCAACAATGTTTTTGAACCCAAATTAGCTGCAGCACAAGCTGCCTCACAACCTGCATGTCCTGCACCAATTACAATTACGTCGTACTTAAATGTCATCCTTCTGATTTATAAAAAAGAAATAGCAAAATTACTATTTTTTTAGGAGAAAAACAATTGGTTACAAACTGTTGAAAAGTTGTTACCTATTTTGGAAAAGATTTGATAAAAAATGCTTGGAATATTCAATAATGAAAACCTATAATGAATTTTTAAAATAAACAATGAACATTCCAATTTTTTAATGTTTAGTTATTAACTAGTTTTCAATACCCCTATTTTGGGTTGAAATAATTGATAATGAGTATGTTTTAAAAGTTATGAGCAGTTTCAACAGTCTATTATTATCTTTATATCTTATATTTAATATATATAAAAGAATATCTATCTATATAGAATGTTGATTAGTAAAAAACCACCGTTTATTCCGAACAATTTTGACATATGTCTATCTGAGTACGATTGTGTAATAGTTGTTTTCTAAACGAGAGCGCCTTTTCACTATACCACAACTCTTTTAAACTCTTTTTAGTGAGATTTCCATAACTATATGTAGCATTTTTATCAAAACAGCATGGTAATAATTCACCATCTGTAGTGATAACAGCACCTTGCCACATACGCAAACATCTATTGTGTAATTTATGTTTTAATGTCCAATTTCCATTAACAAATTTATAACGACTGTATTTTTTGATGGTTGGAATTAAATCAACTTTTTTGGTATAATTATAAATTTGTGCTGTTTTAATCGTTATTTTTTGAACTTTTAATTTTTTGCATAGTTTTTTAAACTGCTCTATTTCGTGTTCATTATGACGAAATACTATCATTTGCACTTCCAGTTTAGGAAAATTTTTATTTTGTAATTTTTTCTCCTCTGTTATAAATTTAATAGCTTGTAGTGTTTTATCTAAATTTCCTCCTACCCGATATTTTTCATACGTTTTTTGGGTGACACCATCGAGTGAAATAATTAATTTTTGTAAACCTGACTCTACAATTTTTTTAGCCAATGTTTTATCTATCGCTTGTGCATTTGTCGAAGTGGTAGTAAAAATTTGCTTTGCATTGGCATAGTGAATCATTTCAAATATAGTTGGTGACAAAAAAGGTTCTCCTTGAAAATAGAGTATTAAGTTGAGTAAATTTGGTGCAGCCTCATTAATAATTTTTTTATAGAGCTCTAGATCCATAAATTTATTCGTTCTTTCTAGATTTTGTGAACCAAGTGTACATTCTGGACAATGTAGCTGACAAATGGCTGCAGGTTCTATAGAGAGTGAAACAGGCATTCCTTTGATTCGTCCTGATTTAGAACTATTTGAAATAGCATAACTGACTCTATTTATGAGTAAATTTACTATTTTATTAAGAGTTATTTTTAGGAAAAAACCGTTTTTCATAATTTATTTAGCATTTTATGTGCAAAAATACAGTTTAAAATTTAATATATTATAATAATTAAGGTTTTAGTTATCAACAAATTAAATCAAATCACATCATCTATTGTTAATTTTTTTATGAAAATGGAACCTTATTTATATAAGAATCACTATCTTTGCATTCTATGAACTGCATTATTTTCTTTAAATTAACAATAATAATTTTATTCGTATGAAAAAACAAAATCTTATTCTGACTTTGGTGTTAGCAGTATTGGTGCTATTCGCCTGTAAACCACCTAAAGAGTTTTTAGATAATTTGGAGGTGTCTGTAAATCCATTAGAATCTCATGCTGGAAAAGTAGAGGTAACTATTGATGGAACTTTTCCTGTGAAGTATTTCACAAAAAATATGATTTTAACTGTAACTCCTGTTTTAAAATCAAAAACGTCTGATGCTACATTTGTAGGAGAACCAGTTTCTTATCAAGGTGAAAAGATTAAAGGTAATGATGATGCTATTTCTTACAAAATGGGAGGTAAATATAGCCAAAAAGTTGTATTTACATATGTTCCTGAAATGGAAAGTTCAGAACTTTGGTTGGAAGTAGAAGCTAAAATTAAGGACAAAGTTTATACTATTCCTGCTGTTAAAGTAGCTGATGGTGTTAATATTACTCCTCTTTTAGTAGCTTTACAACCAGGAGAAGTTGCAGCAAAAATCGAAAAAGATGAATTTCAACGCGTGATCGAAGAACGTCAAGAAGCTGAAATTAAATTCCTAATTCAACAATCTGAAATTCGTAAATCAGAAGTAAAATCTGAAACCGTTGTGAGTTTGACAAAACGTATCGACGAAGCTAATAAAGCTGCTAACCTAGAAATGAAAGGTTTAGAAGTTGCTTCTTATGCATCGCCAGATGGTGGTATCGAATTGAATGAGAAATTGGCTAATAAACGTGATAAAGAATCGGTGAAATTTATCGACAAAGAGTTGAAAAAATTGAAAGCAACGGTAACTATCGATTCTAAATTTACAGCTCAAGATTGGGATGGTTTCCAAAAATTGATGGAAGGATCTAACATTCAAGACAAAGAAGTTATCTTACGCGTATTATCAATGTACTCTGATTCGGAACAACGTGAAACAGAAATCAAAAATTTATCTGCTGCTTATAAATCAATTGCTGATGACATTTTACCACAATTACGTCGTTCAAAAATGACTTTATTGATTGATGTTATTGGTCGTTCAGATGCAGAAATCGATTCTTTGGCAAAAATTAATGCAGAAGTTCTTTCTGTAGAAGAGTTGCTTTATGCAGGAACTTTGGTTACTGATTTAGCTTCAAAAGAAGCTGTTTACACAAAAGTAACTGAAGTTTATCCTTCAGAATACCGTGGTTTTAATAACTTAGGTGTTGTTAAATACGAACAAGGTGATGTAGCTGCTGCTGGTCGTTGTTTTGCAAAAGCTTTAGAATTGGCACCTAAAAATGCTCCTGTAAACTTTAACTCAGGTTTAGTTGCTTTGGCAAATGGTGACGATGCTACAGCAGAAGAATTCTTTGGTAATGCTGGTGGTGTAGGCGACGCTTTGAATTATGTAAATGGCGCTATCGCTATCAAAAAAGCCGATTACAAAAAAGCGGTTACTTTGTTTGGAAATGCTAAAATGAACAACGCTGCTTTGGCTAAAATTATGACTAAAGATTATGCTGGTGCACGTTCAATCCTTGACGGCGTAGAAAAACCAACTGCTACGACTAACTATTTATTAGCTATTGTTGGTGCTCGCACTAACGATCGCGAATTGGCTAAAGTAAATTTAGAAAAAGCAGTTGCTGCTGATGCTAAATTGAAAGAAAAAGCTGTGAAAGATGTAGAATTTATGGAATTTATGAAAGATGAAGCTTTTGCTGCTATCGTGAAATAAGTTCGTATTTTAATACAAATCAAAAACGGCTGCTCTTTCTGAGTGGCCGTTTTTTTATGTAAAACAAGCGAAGGTTTCACACAACAAGTGAAGCCTTCGCTGTTTATTTAGTAGGTATAAAAAACGGAAATAATTAGGCCTGTTTCCATCTAAATTTGCCAAACAATCCAGCACTTGCAGAATAAACAATATAAATGGGATATACGACACTTAAAGCGAGTGTGTAGGGAATAAGTCGTCTTTGGTTGTAAAATGGCAAAAATAGCGTTAAAAACGCTGTATCTGACAACCATTTTGCTACAAATGCAATTGCCAATGTAATAAAAAGTGTTTTATCCCAAAAACCTCCCATAAAAAGGGCTAAAAATAAAATTGAAAGGGTGAAAATAAGTGTGGCTACAAAAATGGTTTGCCAATCGGTGTATGATTTTGTTTTGGAAGTCCATCGAGCGCGTTGATTTAAGAAGTTTTTGAGTGTTTTTTGTGGATTCGTTCCGACGACCGCTTCGGATGCTTTCAGAAAATCGATTTTACCACCAGCTTTTTTTACCGCCATCATTAGAAACACATCGTCGCCCGATAACTCTTCATCGTGTAGTTCGGGGTTGTATTTATTCCAAATATCTTTTGTGAAGGCAATATTTGCGCCGTTGGACATGATAGGCGATCCCAATCCGCATGCGCCGGCTGTAGATGCTATAAGCGAAATGAATTCCAGTGCTTGTAGGTTTTGAAAAAGCGTATTATTAGCATTTATTTTTACTCCACCGAGTAGTAGGTCAGGTTTTTTTTCAGCGAAATAGTCTGAAATGAGTTGAAGATGATTTGGTAATAGAATACAATCGGCATCCGTACAAGCGATAATCTCTGCTTCAGCTCGTGAAATAGCTTCGCGTAACGCATTTTTTTTACCACGACCACTAGTATCAAAAGTTTTAGCGTGAGGAAATCGGGTACAAAAATCGGCTAATAGTTGTCCAGTTTCATCTATTGAATGGTCGTTTGCAAAGATGACTTCAAAATTCGGAGACGTTTGTTTTTCTATGCTCTGGAATAGATTTGGCAAGTTGTGAGCTTCATTTTTGCAACAAACAATGAGTGAGAGAAGTTGATTTTCAGCTTTTTTTTTAGGATGGAACGTAGGAGTTTTCACCCAACCAATGGCAAATGATAAAATCATTAGAACATAAATGCCAGTGATTGAATAAGCGATAATTGAAAACATAAGAAGACATAATAAATTTATAAAATCAGGCAGCAGCCAATGTAAAAAATGAGATTTTGGCTGTTGGACATTTTTCTAAAACTGCTTCTGCGCAAGCTATGAGCGTGGCGCCAGTAGTGAGCACGTCGTCAACAATTAAAATCCGTCTATTTTCAAAGAGTTGTAGGTCGTGAATATCAAAAATGCCTTTGGTGTTTTCCCAACGTTCATACACCGATTTTTTGGTTTGTGTTGGATTCTCGATGGCTCGGAATAAGTTGGTGGTTTCTATTGGAACATTCATGACCTCTGACAATCCAATGGCAATCCATTCGGCTTGGTTATAACCGCGTTTTGCCATCTTCTTCGGATGTAATGGCACAGGAATTATAAAATCGAAATTTTGAAAATCGGGCGAATCAAGTAGTTCTGAGCCAGCATATTTACCCATGGTATATCCAATGTCTTTGCCGTCTTTATATTTTAGTTTGTGGATTATTTTTTGGAAATCCGAACCTTTTTCGAAGTAATAAAACGCTGTAACTCTTTCGATCTCTACTTTTCCCCAAAATCGTTTTTCAAGTTTGTTTTCAGGTTCGAGATGCAACTTGGTTTTTGGTAAATGGTAGAGACATTTCAAGCAAATGACCTCTTCGCCAATGGTTAAATTTTCGCCACATGCACAGCAAATGCTAGGATATAATAACCCGATGAAATGATACAAAAGTTCTTTCAATTTCATAATCAACAGATTATAAAAATGCCATTATTTTCGGAATAAAAACGATGAAGCCAATAGCTGCTGCGCCAATAGCAGAAAAAAGTACCGCACCAGCTGCTATATCTTTCACTAATCCAATCTGTTTGTTCTGATTTGGTTCAATAATATCAGCCAGTTTTTCAATGGTGGTATTGATTAATTCTGTGGTTATTACAAGAGCAATACAGAGAATAACCGCAAGCCACTCGAGTGATGAAATGTGCAATAAAAAACCTGCTGCGATGACACAAAGCGTTACTAGAAAATGAATTTTAAGATTTACCTCACTTTTTAATGCTTGCCATATACCATTGAAGGCATATTTAAACGACAGGACTATTTTCTGTTTTTTTTTCATTGTTTAAAATCATTCTGCGTAATGCTGGTAAGGCAATAGAGCTTCTAATTCTTTTTTGATTTCGTCCGCTTTATTCATAAGAAGCAAGTTGAAATCCCAGCCATAGATACCTTCTTTTTTTGCTTTCTTAATCAAAGCTTTTTCGTCGATACGATCGTTGGTGTTTTTTAGTTTTTTAGGTGTTACATATTCATCGCCACGATAGGTTTCAATGTATTTACCAGTGACACTTAATGATAATTTCCCCGGTTTTTCAATCGTTGCCAGAACTTTTATGGTGTCTTCGCGTAAATCAATAATATTGAATGAATAATCCATGGTGATAGTAGAAGTTGTCCAATTTGTCTCTACAACGCCTTTATAAACTACAAAATTTGCAGCTCCTCCTCCCATCAAATCTTTTCCTTTTTCATACGCTTTTCTGCTGATTTTTTTCTCAATTAATTTTCCTTTTTTTGTTGTTTTTTCAATGTATTCAATAATTTCTTCCTTTTTTTTGCCATCTTCATGTGTGAATTTACATTGACCAAATGTTTTATCGTCGTACACAAATAGTAAGGCGCATTTTTCGTCTATTAATTGGGTCTTTGTAAGACCTTCGTATCCTGTAAACAGCACATATTCAGGAAATTCTTTTTGTAGTTTATTAATTGTTTTGTCATCGAGTGTAATGGACGTATCACCATACTTTTCCATTATGGCAATAGTTAGTGCGCCACGTTTGCGTGCTAATTCAGCTTTTATTGGTGCATCTTTGTAGTTACCAACGAGTTCATAAGCATCAATGGCTTTATATTGGTCTTTATAATTCCGATCTGTGAATAGCTTTTCAGCATCTTTGTAAAACTCTTCTCGTAACAACTGATGATCGGTTGCTATTTGTGCCATAACTTCGGCATTGTTGCCATATTTTTTTTCGATATGATTGAAGATTTTAAGAGCGATTGTTTTATCACTTGTTTTCCACGATTTAGCTAATTCTAAAGCTTGAGGAAGTAAAATTTCTTTTTTGAGTTGATTAATTTCATCGTTGTGTGCCGTTCCAAATTCAGAAGCTTTATTCATTAGGTCGAATGCGTCTAATTGTCTATCAATTCTGTTGGATTTCCCCAGTTCTGTTTTCCCTTTCTCAAAATAGAAATCACAGATTTTCTCTTTGGCAGTTATCCACGTTTTTTCTAAATCTAAGTTATCGACTTCAAAATTAAGCACACTCATTTGCGATAAGTGTTTCATATTATTTTGCAATTCTACCCAATCGCCACCTTGAATAGCTATTTCCTCATTTATCTCAACTTTTTTTACCGCTGAAGATTTTAATTTGTTTATCTCTTTGAGTGCTTTTTTATAATCCTTTTTAAGAGTTTTCACATTGGATTTAGAGGCATCGTTTTTTACGATTTCAGAAGTTATGATGGCTTGTTCTACAGCTGTTTGTGCTGGTAGTAGGGCTGTAGTAGTAACTGTAAAACCTACAATTAGTACCAATTTCAGTAGATGTTTCATAATAGTGTGTTTATTTTAATCTGTTTTTAAATTAACTAATGACACTCCAATTAACCGAGTTTCTTTGGAGTTTGTTCAGTTGCAAATTTAAGATTTTATTTTCATCTAACTCTAAATTAGGGTCAATTTCCAATAAATCTTTTGCGACGGTACGTGCCACTTGCAAAATTTGTCCGTCGTGAGCCAAGCTAGCAATTTTTAAATCGAATGGCAAACCACTTTGTTGTGTTCCATCCATATCGCCTGGGCCACGCAGGTTTAAATCGGCTTCTGCAATGACAAAACCATCGGTCGAATCGACCATAATTTGTAGCCGCTTGCGTGTTTCGTTGGCCAATTCGTAGCGCGACATTAAAATGCAATAACTTTGATCGGCACCGCGTCCAACTCTGCCTCGTAACTGATGGAGTTGTGAAAGACCAAATCGCTCGGCATTTTCGATAATCATCACCGACGCATTGGGCACGTTCACGCCAACTTCAATGACCGTAGTCGCCATTAAAATTTGAGTTTCTCCAGATACAAAACGACTCATAGATGCCTCTTTATCAACTGGTTTCATGCGGCCATGTACCATGTTAATTTTATAATCTGGAAATCTTTCTCGTAGTTGTTGATAACCACTTTCTAAATCTTTTAAATCTAATTTTTCCGACTCTTGAATGAGTGGATAAACGATGTAAATCTGCCGACCCAAATTGATTTGTTTTTCGATGAATTGATATAATTGAGCGCGTTTATTGTCGAAATAGTGATACGTAGCAATTTGTTTACGTCCAGGTGGTAACTCATCAATGACTGAGATGTCTAAATCGCCATAAATAGTCATGGCTAATGTGCGAGGTATTGGCGTGGCAGTCATCACTAACATGTGTGGTGGCTGGATATTTTTTGACCATAATTTTGCACGTTGTGCCACACCAAAACGATGTTGTTCATCAATAATTACAAGTCCAAGATTGTGAAATTCAACCGTATCTTCAATCAGTGCGTGTGTACCAATGAGGATATTTAACGAGCCGTTTTTAAGTTCTTCTGCAATAGTGATGCGTTCCTTTTTCTTGGTTGATCCGGTCAGTAATTTTACATTGACACCAATCTGATTAATTAATTTACTGATAGAATGAAAATGCTGCGTCGATAAAATTTCAGTGGGCGCCATGATACAGGCTTGAAATCCATTATCAACAGCAATCAAAGAAGTCATCAATGCCACGATGGTTTTTCCGCTTCCAACATCACCTTGCAGTAGCCGATTCATCTGTTTACCTGACATTAAATCGGCTCGAATTTCTTTCATCACTCGTTTTTGTGCGTCGGTAAGCTCGAACGTTAAACACTCTTCGTAAAAACTATTAAAGAAATGTCCAATAGAACCAAATACGTAACCTTTGTACTTTTGTTCGCGTATTTTTGTTTGCCGAATAATACTTAACTGTATGAAAAACAACTCTTCAAATTTCAGTCGGCGTTGCGCTTTGCTTAACAAATCAGCATTTTTCGGAAAGTGTATGTTAGTTATAGCATCGGAACGTGACATTAAGGCGAATTTCCGAATCATTGGAACTGGTAACGTTTCTGAAATACGAAGTGTGGAGTCGGAGAGAGCTGTGTACACTAACTTTCGAATAGCTGCGGAATTTAGAAAATTGCTTTTCATTTTTTCCGTCGTATTGTAGTCTGCTTGTAATCCTACGTTTTTTTGCTCATTTTCATCTGTTAATGGTTCAATTTCAGGATGGGCAATATTGAGCTTGCTACCAAATCGAGAAGGTTTTCCAAAAGCAATGTATTCTTGATTTAAACGGTATTTGCTTTCTACGAATTTAATGCCTTTAAACCATACTAATTCAATAAAACCAGTGCTGTCGGTAAACGTGGCAACTAAACGTTGATTACGACCATCACCTCTTTTTTCAAAACTAATAATTCTGCCTTTTAGTTGAATGTAAGGCATATTTTCGTTTGCTTCGCGGATGGTATAGAAACGACTTCGGTCGACGTATTTGTAAGGAAAATAGGTGAGCAAATCTTCAACCGTACGCATTCCGAGTTCTGCCAAAAGCGTGGCGGAACGTTTTGGTCCTATGCCAGGAATGTAGTTTATGTCGGTATTCAGATTCATAAGTTACTCTTTTTGTTGCTGCAAGAATGCTTCTCCAATTAACAAATCGAATGGTGTGGTTAGTTTTATATTTTCGATATTGCCTTCTACTAAATGAATTTTTTCGCCATTTGCCTCTGCCACGCTTGCATCGTCGGTAAAAGTGGGTGAAAAACCCTGTTCATAAGCTTTCAGGATGGTAGAACTCTGAAAAACTTGTGGAGTTTGAATGGCGCGTAATTGTGCACGATCCACAATTTCGCTTTCAGATTGGTTGATTTTTCGAATAGTATCAACTAATGAAGTTGTGGGGATTGCATTTCCGTAAGTTTTTGCTGCAAAGAAACAACGCTCCAACGTCTCTTTACTTACAAACGGACGAACGCCATCGTGAATGGCAATAAGTGCGTTTGGTTTGGCAAATTGTAAGCCTCTTTTTACAGAATAGAAACGTTCTTTGCCTCCTGATACGGTAATATGTGGTATTTTAAAGTGGAATTCAACACACAATTTTTCCCAAAAAGAGATTAATTCTTCTGGCAACACTACGATCAATTCTATCTGATGGTCAAAGCGATGAAAAGTTTCTAATGTATGCATCACAATAGGTTTACCACAGAGTGACAAAAACTGTTTTGGGATTTCAGTTTTCATCCGTGTACCATTACCACCGGCTACTATGATGGCTTGACGAATCATATTGTGAGTGCTTAAATTACAAATTATAATTGGCGTACAAGTACGTAATCAAGAGTGGCAAGGAGTGCTTTTTTCACATCGTTTTCTGGGAAATTGCTCAAACTATCTGATGCTTTCTTACGGAACTCTTCCATTCTTTTTTGTGCATACTCAATGCCTCCGTATCGTTTGACTAAATCGTTTAAATAATCGAGATTTTTATCGATTAAATCGTTGTTTTTAATAATTTCAAAAACGGTTTTACGTTCACTATCAGAAGCTTTGCTCAGTGCGTGAATAAGCGGCAATGTTATTTTGCCTTCACGTATGTCGTTGAAGATTGGTTTTCCAATATCTGCTTTCGGTGTATAGTCGAAAATATCGTCTTTAATTTGAAAACAGATCCCTAAATTTTCGCCAAAAGCTCGTAACGTTTTTTTCTGTTCGTCGCTTCCTCCTACCGATATGGCGCCTCCTTCCATGCAAAGTGCAAAAAGAATCGCAGTTTTTTTACGAATAATATCGTAATAATTGGTTTCATTAGACTCTTTATAAGCATTTTGAAGTTGTAGCAATTCGCCGATGGTAATTTCTTTACCGAGTTCTACGATGCAGTTTGTCAACTCTAAATTTTGAGCGCGTGCCATGAATTCCATGGAAGATGTCAGCAGATAATCGCCCACTAAAACGGCTGTTTTATTATTAAAAACGGCATTGACTGAGGGTTGGCGACGTCTTTCAAACGTGTTGTCAACGACATCATCATGAATGAGACTTGCCGTGTGAAGCATTTCGAAAGCAGCAGCTACGAAATAGGTATTTTCAGTGATTTCACCGCACAATTTTGCAGATAAAAAAACCAAAATTGGACGAATCTGTTTGCCTTTGCGTTGTTGCAAATGGCTGAGCACAGATTTTAGTAGATTATCTGACACGTCGAACGCCGTAGCAAAGAGCGTTTCGAATTTCTTCAAATCTTCTATTATGGGCGCTTTTATGAGTTCCACTTCATTCATGTTTGAATAGTACGAAAAATTAGGATTACAAATGTACGAAAAATAATTAATTTTTTGACTAAGATTTTTCTTTTAATTCGTTCAGACGTTGTTCGAGTTTAATTAGCTCATCTCGGTATTGTGCCGCTTCAATAAATTCTAGTTTTTTAGCCGCTTCTTTCATCTGTTTTCGAGTTCGTTCTATGGTTTTTTCAAGTGCTTTTGGTGTCATGTATTGTACCACAGGATCTGCAGCAAAATTTATTTGATCGGGTTCTACATAGAAATTTTCTGGAGGACGTTGTGAACTCAACGCCGATGTGATGTGTCGCGTAATCGATGTTGGCGTGATGTTATGTTCTTCGTTGTATTTCAACTGTTTTTGTCGGCGTCTACTTGTTTCGTCAATAGTCAACTGCATACTTTTTGTGATTTTATCTGCATACATAATCACTTTGCCATTCAAATTTCGAGCCGCGCGACCAGCTGTTTGAGTTAACGAACGATGACTGCGCAAAAACCCCTCTTTGTCGGCATCCAAAATAGCAACAAGCGAAACTTGAGGTAAATCAAGTCCTTCACGCAATAAATTGACCCCAATTAAGACATCAAAGAGCCCATTTCGTAAATCTTCCAAAATTTGTACACGTTCTAACGTTTCGACATCGGAGTGAATGTAGCGACAGCGCAATCCCATTTTTTCAAAATACTTGTCAAGTTCTTCCGCCATCCGTTTGGTGAGTGTTGTTACCAATACGCGTTCATTCTTTTCGGCACGAACAGCGATTTCTTCCATCAAATCGTCTATTTGATTCAGGCTTGGACGCACTTCTATAATCGGGTCGAGCAAACCTGTTGGGCGAATCACTTGCTCAATGATAATTCCTTCTGATTTTGCCAATTCGTAGTCGGCTGGTGTAGCACTTACAAAAATAGCTCGTTCAATCAGTTCTTCAAACTCTTCAAATTTCAAGGGGCGATTATCCATAGCGGCGGGTAAGCGAAAACCGTAATCTACTAGATTTCTCTTACGTGAAGCATCTCCCCCATACATTGCTCTAATTTGAGGAATCGTTACGTGACTTTCGTCAATCATAAGTATAAAATCTTTTGGAAAATAGTCGAGCAAGCAGAATGGACGACTCCCTGGTGGACGTCCGTCGAAGTAGCGCGAATAGTTCTCAATTCCAGAACAGTAACCCACTTCGCGTATCATTTCTAAGTCATAATTGACACGTTCGTATAGTCGTTTTGCTTCGTAAGGTTTTTCGATTTCTCTCAGATAATCAACCTGTTTGCCCAAATCTAACGCTATCTCATCAAGTGCTGAATGAATCCGTTCTGGCGTCGTTACAAAAATATTGGCAGGATAGATATTATAACTGTCGAATGTGTTAAGAACATGACCATTTATTGGGTCAATCGATTCGATACTGTCGATTTCGTCTCCCCAAAAAATAACGCGTAAAATAAAATCCGTGTAGGCTAAAAATATATCAATCGTATCACCTTTTACGCGGAAATTTCCACGATTCAATTCCAGTTCATTTCGCGTGTAAAGTGCCTCCACTAATTGCCGCAAAAATGCTGTATGAGTTACCGTTTTTCCTTTGTGCACGGTGATACAGGTTTGTGCAAAATCATCTGGATTCCCTATTCCATAAATGCATGATACAGAAGAGATTACAATCACATCTGTACGTCCTGACAATAAAGAAGAGGTTGTAGATAGACGTAATTTCTCAATCTCAGCATTGATGGCTAAATCCTTTTCGATGTAAGTGTCTGAAACGGGCAGGTAAGCTTCTGGTTGATAGTAGTCGTAGTAAGAGACAAAATATTCCACTGCATTTTCAGGAAAAAAGGCTTTAAATTCG
>DATFIF010000164.1:0-8063 GCA_035270405.1 Paludibacteraceae bacterium
GGTCGTAAAGGCGCTGTGTGGGTAGCTCAACGCATTCCTGACGGATATGTTTCAGCACATGCCAATCAAGCACGAATCACTCATTTTGAGTCAGAACAGAGAAAAAGTAATAAAAGTATTAGCAGTAAAAATATGAAAAAACTGTTTGAGCCAGAGGTCGAAACCGTGTATGCACACGATGTGATTGACTTTGCACGCAAACAGAACTATTTTTCAGGAAAAGATTCAGAATTTAGTTTTTCAGACGTTTATAACCCATTGGATTTTGGAGGATTACGCTTTTGTGAAGCACGCGTATGGTCTTTTTTCCGTGTTGTAGATCCATCAACCGAACGTTTTTTAAGTTATATCAATGGTGAAACTAAAGAACGTATGCCTTTATGGGTAAAACCTACTCAAAAAATTTCAGCACAGGATATGAAAAATTTTATGCGAAATCATTACGAAGGTACGCCCTTAGACATGACACAAGGAATGGGTTCTGGAGCCTACAATTCACCATTTCGTCCTAGTCCACTAACTTATAAAGTAGATAGTGTTGAATATTTTCACGAACGACCAGTTGGTACGCAACAAACAGGTTTTACGTTTGTGGCACAAATGCGCAATTGGCTGCCAGATCCCATTGGGGGCATTTTATGGTTTGGCGTGGACGATGCAACTACAAACCTCTATGTTCCAATGTATTGTGGAATTACAGAAGTGCCACATTCATTTAGTAGTGATAATGGAAGTCTTTTCGAATTTTCATGGTCATCTGCTTTCTGGGTTAACAATTGGGTAGGAAATATGACCTACAACCGCTACTCACACATGATGCCAGAAGTAAAAAAACATCAAGAGAAATGGGAAACTTTCTTTAATGAAGCTGTTAAGAATGCAGATAAATTTGCCATGACCAATGACACTATTAAAATGCGTCAATTCTTAACAGATTTTTCTTTAGCACAAGCAGAAACAGCACTTAAAGCTTGGACAAAATTGGGACAATTTTTAATGGTAAAATACCTCGATGGAGTGACTAAAGTGGAAACTGATGGCGTATTTGAACAAAATGATAAAAAACTTCCGAGTAAAGTACTTCGACCAGGATATTCTGAAGATGTTAATCGCAAAACATTCGTGATACCAAATCCAGAACGATTCCGGATGAAATCAAACGAAGAGATGCAACAACGCAAATAATGTTGAAAAGGTTTGTAAATATATTGGTACTACTCGTGTTGACTGCCTCTTTGTCGGCCAACACGTGGCTTGTATCCACCACCGAACTGGTACGTGGAGATACTATATTTCAGACTTCATACAATTACAATGCTTCTTTACAGCCGGTTTTAATTTCAACAAAAATAGCAGTCAATAATTCTGAGTTCTCCAATTATTGTTACACCGAACAACAATTTGAGACCACCAACAAGGTTAGTAGTTCTACTTTTTTGTGGAACAACACGACCTGGAAAAAGTCTACTCGCACAGAATGGATTTATGAAAACGCACTTTTAAAAAATAAAAAAGAGCTGATTGGAACTAGTGATAATTGGGCTGATAAGGAACAAATTAGTTACAAATACAATGTTCAAAACAAACTACTTAGCGAAACAACTCAAACCTACGTAACAAATTGGGAAAACAGGCTCAAAACAGCATATATCTACAATGACAGCATCACCGAAATAACCTTTTTAGTAATAAATGAAGGTATTTGGAAACCGTATGGCAAACTAATTAGTACGAATGACAGTGAGAAATCACTTGTTTACCAAGAGTTTGATAGTGTTTGGCATACACGTACACGAACCGTTTACCATCAAAAATCATCGGGACAACTGCTCGACGAAACGCAGCAAGTTTTTCAAGATAGTAATTGGATAAATAAGGCTAAACGCCTGTTTACTTACGATGAAAACGAGAACTTAAATGGGGAATTGTTACTTTCGTGGAAAACTGAATTTTGGAAGAATGTACAACGTTCGAAATCAGAAATCGACACATTTGAAAAAATAACGACTTATTACACAGCTTTGTATAATCAGTGGCTACCAGCTTATCGCACAATGGTATCATTAAACGAAGAGTTTTTACCCAATAACGTGAGCACAAACTATCTGTTTTGGGGTGGAGATGTATCGCGTATGCGTTACGATTTTTTACCTGTAGATACGGAAATTATACCAAAATTAATGTATGGGCATCAAATCGCCATCACTTACGAATCGCACACAAATACGCCTACGGATATACAAATTAAAGAAAAATCGGTTACTGTTTATCCAAATCCATCACCTAATGGCATTTTTTACGTAGATGGAGATTATACAACTATTTCAGAATTTTGGGTGTATAACTTACAAGGACAACTTATTAAACACGTAACTCATGCAAACAATAAAACAATAGATATCAGCGAATTAAATAAAGGAATTTATCTAAGTAAAATTGTTGCAAACACGAATCAAACTTTTACAACTAAATTAATCAAATCACATTAATAATAAAATTATGAAAAAACTGAATTTTTTATTCATCCTAACACTCGCAAGCACTATGATTACGGCACAGAATCCTTTTTTCAAGCAGACAAAAACACCACACGAAACTTTTCCGTTTGGCGAATTGAAAAATGAGCATTACATGCCAGCTTTTGAAGAAGGTATCAAACAACATAAAGTTGAAATTGACAAAATTATCACGAATAAAAAGTTGCCAACCTTTGCCAATACGATAGTCGCCATGGAACGCTCGGGTGAATTATTAAACAGAGTTTCAACCGTTTTTTTCGCACTTAACGGAGCCGAAACTAACGACACAATGCAAGATATAGCACAAAAAGTGTCACCAATGCTTACCGAACACGGCACAGCAATTACACTCAACGAGAAACTTTTTGCTCGTGTAAAAACAGTTTATGACCAACGCGAAAAATTAAATTTATCGGTTGAAGATGCAAAATTATTAGAAGAGACTTACGAAAGTTTTGCGAGCAATGGAGCCAACTTGCCCGATGATAAAAAAGATACATTCAAACAAATCAGTAAAGATTTGAGTTTAGCCACTGTGCAATTCGGACAAAATACATTGAAAGAATTAAATGGTTATTCACTTCTAATTAGAGACAAAAACGTATTATCAGGAATGCCAGCCGATTTCATGGATATGACTGCCGCAAAAGCTAAAGAAGCTGGAAAAGAAGGTTGGTTATTGAATTTACGTTCAACCTGTTATGGTCCAATAATGAGCTATGCGGACAATCGCGACCTTCGCCGTGAACTTTGGATGGCCTACAACACGCAATGTTTATCTAAAAGCGAATATGATAATACGCAATTGGTTCAACGCATTATCAATCTTAAATTGCAAAAAGCCAATTTATTAGGTTATGAAACCTACGCCGATTACGCTCTAACTCGTCGCATGGCAGAAAAACCAAGCAATGTGTACAAATTGTTAAATGATTTGAAAGATGCGTATACAGAACCAGCTCAAAAAGAGATACAAGACATACAAGATTACGCCAATGCACACGGCGCATATTTCACCATTCAACCTTGGGATTTTGGCTATTACAGCGAAAAACTAAAAACTGAACGTTTCGATGTGAATGATGAAATCTTAAAGCCCTATTTTGAATTAGAACATGTCAAAAAAGGTGTATTTGGTTTAGCTACCAAATTGTACGGTTTGCATTTTACCAAAAATGAAAAAATCGCCGTTTACCATCCTGAAGTAGAAGCTTTTGATGTAACTGACGACCAAGGAAAATTTATTGCTGTATTATATACCGACTTTCATCCACGTGACGGCAAGCGCGCAGGCGCTTGGATGACGGAATACAAATCGCAATATAAAGATGCAAAAGGCAAAGATAGTCGTCCTCATATCACCATTGTAATGAATTTTACAAGACCCACTGAAACAAAACCTGCCTTACTCGAATTTGATGAGGTAAACACGTTTTTACACGAATTTGGTCATGCTCTTCATGGTATGTTAGCTGATGGAACTTACGCAAGCCTTTCTGGAACAAGTGTTTATCGTGACTTTGTAGAATTACCTTCACAATTTATGGAAAATTTCTTGACAGAAAAAGAATTCTTGGATGGCTTCGCTATTCATTACGAAACAGGTGAAAAAATCCCAGCTGAACTCATTCAAAAAATTATCGATGCTAGCAATTTCAACATTGCTTATGGCAACTTACGTCAATTAGCGTTTGGATTGCAAGATATGGCTTTCTACACCATTACAGAACCTTTCAGTGGTGACGTCATTGCGTTTGAAAAAGCAGCTACAGCAGATGTTAGTTTACTACCAAACATCCCTGAAACTGGAAGAAGCGTGACTTTCTCACACATCTTTTCAGGAGGTTATTCAGCTGGTTATTATAGCTACAAATGGGCAGAAGTATTAGACGCTGACGCTTTTTCAGTATTTAAAGAAAATGGAATTTACGACCAGAAAACTGCCACATCTTTTAAAGAAAATATTTTAATGAGAGGCGGTAGTGAACATCCAATGGTTTTATACAAACGATTCCGTGGACAAGAACCTACTATTGATGCACTACTTAAACGCACGGGAATTAAATAAGGTGCAAATTGGAATCAAAAAAAAAGTCTTACAATCTATGTAAGACTTTTTTTGTTTCTTTTATGAAAAGCTGTATATTTGCATAGATTGAAAAGTAAGTTTACATCTCATTAATTATTAATACCTGTAACCATGAAACGCACCAATTTAATTCTAATCTTGATTCTTGTAGCGAGTATTACAAGTTGTTCGTATCAGCCAAAACAGTACGCTTCAGTGGATGAATATCCCGTGTATGAAGGAACCGATTTGGGCGTAACGTACAGTCCAAAGAAAACGAAATTCCGAGTGTGGTCACCCAACGCACAAGCTGTGAAATTAAATATTTTCGATGAGGGATTAGGCGGCTCTCCAACTGTGGTATATGCTATGAAACCCTCCAAAGATGGAACATGGATTTATGTTGTGAAAGAAGATTTAAACGGAAAATTCTACACATTTCAAATACAACATAATGGCGAATGGCTCGACGAAACACCCAGTTTGTGGTGTAAAGCAGTCGGCGTGAATGGCGACCGTGGAGCAATTATTGATATGACTAAAACTAATCCTACAGGATGGGATAAAGACCAACGACCAGCAATGAAGTCGTATACAGATGCGATTATTTATGAAGTTCACATGCGCGATTTCACCATATCTTCAACTTCTGGGAGTAGATATCCTGGCAAGTTTTTAGGATTAGTCGAAAGTGGCTCTCGTTCTCCTGAAGGTTTAAAAACAGGACTTGATCACCTCAAAGAGTTAGGCGTGACACATGTACAAATTTTACCATCGTATGATTATGCATCTATTGACGAAACCACGTTGAACGAAAACAACTACAACTGGGGCTACGATCCTAAAAACTATAACGTACCTGAAGGCGGCTACGCAACCGATCCTTACAATCCAGCGACACGTATCAAGGAGATGAAAGAGATGATTCAAGAGCTTCACGCTAATGGAATTAGAGTCATTATGGACGTGGTATACAATCACACTTATGTAGGTGGAGAATCACATCTCAACTTAATGGTGCCAAACTACTTCTATCGCATCAACGAAGATGGGTCGTGGGGAAATTCATCTGGATGCGGCAATGAAACTGCTTCAGAACGCCCCATGACACGCCAATTTATCATTGAATCGGTAAAATATTGGGTGAACGAATATCACATTGACGGTTTTCGTTTCGATTTAATGGGAATTCACGATATCGAAACTATGAACGCAGTTCATCAAGCCGTTTACGAAATTGACCCAACAATCACCATTCATGGAGAAGGATGGACAGCGGGTGACTCAACGTTACCTGAAAAATTACGCGCACTGAAACAACACGCTTCGCAATTTCATCCGATTGGAGTTTTCAGCGACGATTTACGAGATGCACTTCGCGGCAACTGGATGGATGGAAATAATGGTGGTTTTTTAGTAGGAAATGGGTATGAAGAAAGTGTAAAATTTGGCATTGTTGGTGCTGGAACTCATCCACAAATCGACCTAACAAAAATTGTACATAGCCAAACAGCTTATGCCAAAAGTCCTACACAAGTTATTAATTATGTGTCGTGTCACGATGATCCATGTTTGGTTGATAAGCTAAAAGCAACCGTTCCAAATGCTTCTGAAACAGAGTTAATCACCATGAATAAATTGGCTCAAACCATTGTATTCACCTCTCAAGGCGTGCCTTTCATCTATGCCGGTGAAGAAATTTTTCGTACTAAAAAAGGTGTACACAATACCTATCAATCTCCAGATAGTATCAATGAAATAAATTGGAGTAATAAAGCAAAATATCTGGACGTATTTCAATACTACCAAGGATTAATCGCTCTGCGCAAAGCACACCCGGCATTCCGCATGGCAACCGTGGAACAAATTAATCAGCACCTAACGTTCAATTCAAGTGACAAAAACGTGGTTAGTTACACCATTCAAGATTCTGCCAATGGAGACACGTGGAAAACTATTTACGTCGTTTTTAATGGAAATAGAAAAGCCATAACACACACATTACCAGCAGGTGAATGGACTGCCGTATGCGAAGCTGGAAGAATTGACCAAACAGGATTAGGGATACGAAGTAACACGCTTACAGTCGCTGCCTCATCAGCCACCATTTTGTACCAGCAATAAGTAAAGAAAGAATTGTAAAAATCTTTAAACAACCTCTTGTATAATTAAAAAAAGTAGTGTATCTTTGCACAACTTTTCGGAGAGATGGCAGAGTGGTCGATTGCAGCGGTCTTGAAAACCGCCGTACTGCGAGGTACCGGGGGTTCGAATCCCTCTCTCTCCGCAACTTTTTTAAAAATAATATAACAAATGAAACAAGGAATTCACCCAGAAAGCTATCGTCCCGTAGCATTTAAAGACATGTCGAACGAAGATGTATTTATCACCCGTTCTACAGTAGCTACGAAAGAAACCATCGACATCGATGGGGTAACTTATCCTTTGGTAAAACTCGAGATTTCGAGCTCTTCTCACCCTTTCTACACTGGCAAAAGCAAGTTGGTTGACACTGCTGGTCGCGTAGATAAGTTCTTGAACCGTTACCAAAACAGAACCAGCAAAAGCACAAAGTAATTGCTTGTTAAAGTTACAACTATATGATACAAAAAAGCTCCGACTATTCGGAGCTTTTTTGTGTTTTAAACCACTATGTAAACTGTTGTATAATCAGAAATAAAGCCTTATATTTGTGGGCATCAACTTCGTTTTATTCGCATGAAGCAATTTTTAATAGTCGTATTATTCTGCTGCTCGTTATCGCTACTGGCACAAGAGAAAGCGCCGATTTCATTACAAACTTATGCTGAGTATGGCTACAACAATACTTGGGGACATTATGGCGGACTTGCTGTAATTGGAAATTTTCCTATCAACGCCTACTTTGATTTAGAAGCTGGAATACACACTGCAACAAGTAATGTCCATGCTATCAACACGAAAGCCATTGTACATTTCCCGTTAAAAGTAGGCGATTTAACCTTAGAAAATCGCTATTTATACCGTCTTTTTTTACGTACTAATACCAACGATTTGGCAGCCGCTTTATCCGTTGGATATTCTATACATCATTTTAAAGTTGGATTAGGAGTTTTTGCACGTCTATATGGCGATATTCGTTTCTCAAAACACACCGAAAGCATTCCCAACGTAATAGAGCCTTTTAATTTAATATACAACATTGAAGGACAACTGTTTAAAGCAGATCACAACTGGAATTTAGCGTTATCTGTGAGCAATCACGATGACTTCCAAATTGAGCGCATGTATCAACCAATCTTTACTCTGAAAGGAAATTATATACCGGCAAAGCATTTTAACCTTTTGGCGGAAGTGGCATGTAAACCAGCAGGTATGTTTCACGGTGCTGCTGATTTTTACGCTATCTACACACGCTTAGGATTTAGTTATATATGGTAAAAAAAATCACATATTGCTTGATTACGCTAGTTTTAACAGCGTGCACTATCGATTGG
>DATFIF010000165.1:0-6210 GCA_035270405.1 Paludibacteraceae bacterium
ACAAATGGCTGAATTCAATGCGCAAAACACCAAATATATGCAGGATATGCAGAAAGAGTTAGAAACGAAAATGGCTAAATTTGATCAAGAGAAACCCAATTTAAGTGATGCTATTCGCAAAGTTCAAGAAGAAGATTTACAAGAGTTATATCGTCGTTTTCAAACAGCTCAACAAACACTTTATACCGAATCACAAACGAAACAACAAAAATTGTTGCAACCCGTGCAAGATAAATTAAAAAAGGCGATTGAAGTGGTTGGTCAAAAAAACGGATTCTTTATGATTTTTGAGTCAGAAGCTGGTATTTTGTACAAATCTCCTAAAGCTGTTGATGCTGCTCCAATGGTCAAAAAAGAGTTAGGAATTCTTTAATTCTTGCCCTGAAATTGAATTAAAAGAGGCTACCAGTGGTGGCCTTTTTTTGAAAAAATGAAGTAGATTATGAAACGATTTTTTGTTATTACAGTGTGCTTGTCTTTGTTTTTAACTTCCCAAGCTCAAGAACAATGCCGTATAGGTTATATCAATCACTCTTTGCTGCTCAGTAAAATGAGTGAAGTTTCGCAAGTTGAGGCTCAGTTGTCGCAACTGAACGCTCTTTATACGGCTGAATACGAACGCATGACCAGTGAATATAATGGCAAGGTCAAAGATTATATAGCTATCAGTAAATCGCTCAGTGAACCTATTAAATTAGCGCGACAAGCTGAAATTACTGAGTATGAAGAACGCATGGCGATATACAAAAAACGCTATACGGAAGAGTTGAAGAAACAAACGAGTATTTTGTGGGAACCTATCTACAAACAAGTAAAGAAAACGATAGAAAAAGTGGCAAAAGAGCAATTCGTTACAGTGGTTTTAGATCAAGAAACTCCGCTTTATATGAGTGAATCTTGTGTGGATTTACTACCCTTTGTCAAACAAGAATTAGGTGTGGAATAATGAAAATAGGAATATTTGATTCGGGTTATGGCGGTTTAACCATATTGGAAAAAATCCGCGAGCGTTTACCTCAATATGACTACATTTATTTAGGTGATAATGCTCGTACACCTTATGGTACACGTTCGTTTGAAGTTGTGTATGACTATACGTGGCAATGTGTCAAAAAGCTCTTTGAAATGGATTGCCAATTAGTTATTTTGGCTTGTAATACAGCTTCAGCCAAAGCGTTACGCTCTATTCAGCAAAATGAGTTGCTTCAATATTATCCAAATCGCCGCGTGCTGGGCGTTATTAGACCAACGGCTGAAAGTATCAACACGCTAACAAAGAGTCGCGTGGTAGGTTTAGTAGCAACGGATGGAACGGTTCAATCAAACTCTTATGTACTGGAAATCGCCAAGTTGGCGAGCGATATTAAACTCTACAGTCAGGCGTGTCCCATGTGGGTTCCACTCATCGAAAACAATGAACACACAGATGTAGGAGCCGATTTTTTTGTAAAAAAATACTTGGATGAGTTGATGGCTAAAAATAGTGCGATTGATACGCTTATTTTGGGCTGTACACATTATCCACTTTTATTGGATAAAATCACTCAGAACTTACCATCAGAAATTCAAGTGTTAACACAAGGAGCTATCGTGGCAGAAAGTTTGGCTGACTATTTAAAACGTCATCCTGAACAAGAAACTCAGTGTTCCAAAGAGGCATCCATTCGTTTTCTAACGACAGAGTCCGTCGAAAAATTTCAATCTTCTGCATCTATTTTTCTTAAGGAAAAGATTGAGGCAGAACGTGTTTCGTTGGATTAATAACCTATCCATTATTTTAAAAAACTTATTTTATGCAGCTTAACCTAAAAAATCCCATCGTGTTTTTTGATTTAGAAACAACCGGAACTAATATTGTTTCTGATCGCATTGTGGAGATTTCGTATCTGAAAATCTCTCCAAATGGCATGGAAGAAACCAAAACGATGCGCATCAATCCAGGATGTCCAATTCCTCAAGAATCAACAGCCATTCATGGTATTCACGATGAAGATGTAGCCAATTCACCGACTTTTAAATCTGTTGCTAAAACGATTGCGAACGATATCGAGGGTTGCGATTTGGCAGGTTATAATTCTAATCGGTTTGATATTCCATTATTAGCAGAAGAGTTTTTGCGTGCTGATGTAGATATTGATCTAACGAAGCGAAAATTTATCGATGTACAGGTGGTTTTTCATAAAATGGAGCAACGTACATTGGTGGCTGCTTATCAGTTCTATTGTGATAAAGATTTGACAGAAGCGCATTCTGCTGAAGCTGATACCAGAGCCACTTATGAAGTGCTCAAAGCGCAACTTGATCGTTATCCTGATTTACAGAACGACGTGGATTTTCTTTCTAAGTTTACTACCTTTACGCGTAATGTCGATTTTGCTGGTCGCATTGTTTATAATGATAAAGACGAAGAAATTATTAATTTTGGAAAATATAAAGGGCAACGCGTAGAGGATGTTTTGCGTAATGATATAGGTTATTATGGTTGGATTATGCAAGGCGATTTTCCGTTATACACAAAAAAAATATTGACTCAAATTAAATTACGTACATTTGGTAAGTAATTTTTTACTGAAAGTTTAAAAGAGCAGCACTCGTCAAGTGCTGCTCTTTTTTGATGTTTTTTTTGCTGAATAATTTCATGGTAATTTTAAAAAACAGATGCTTTTTTATTTATCTTTGTGTGTCTTTAAAAATCTACTTATGAATAGTGTTTTTATTTTATTGAATTCTATAAGTGACTGGAAACCATACTATTCATCCGAAAGTATCCTATTGGTTTCCGATTATTTGGAACATCAATATGTGGGGCGTACGCCGCAGTTGGTTATCAATTTAGCGAATGATTATAGTTATAATTCCGAAGGCTATTATTGCTCTTTATTAGCGCAAGCTCGTGGACATCGTGTTATTCCGGGCGTGGAAACACTCAATAAGTTGGAAAGTGGCATGGGCATACGTATGTCAGAAGTGCTTCAGAAGCAATGTTCTCAATATGTAGCACACAACAACTTGACCGAAAACTGGTCGATAACTATTTATTTTGGTCGCTGTAAAGAGAAAGGATTGGAGAAAATCTCTCGCTTTATTTTTGATAATTATCCTTGTCCACTGTTGCGTGTCACGTTTAACACACAAAAGCGCAACCAATTAGAATCGGTTCAATCTTTGCCATTGAGTCAACTTTCAGATTCTGAGCAGGATGATTTTGCAGAAGCGCTCGATAATTTTAATAAAAAAGTGTGGCGTTCGCCCCGTTCATTCAAATCTGCTCGATACAGTTTAGCAATTTTATACGATCCTACCGAGAAATTTCCGCCTAGTGATAAGCAGGCAATCATTAAGTTTTTGGAAGTTGCAAAACGCATGAATATTCATGCGGAATTGATTACAGAAGACGATGCGACGCGACTGATGGAGTTCGATGGTCTGTTCATCCGTACGACGACTTCACTCAACCACTATACCTTTAATTTGTCACAAAAAGCAGCTTTGAATGGCATGGTTGTAGTTGATGATCCGCAATCCATCATTCGTTGTACTAACAAAGTTTATCTGTCTGAACTCTTCGAAAAAGGTAAAATATCTACACCTGCCTCGTTACTCTTGTTTCGTTCTCAAGATTACACGTTTGAAACAGTTAGTGCTCAAATAGGTTCTCCCTTTATTATCAAAATTCCAGATGGCTCTTTTTCTATTGGGATGAAAAAAGTAACCAATGAAGATGAGTTCAAAGAGGCATTAAAAGAGTTATTTCTGCATTCGTCTATCTTGTTGGTTCAGGAATTTATTCCTACAGAGTTTGATTGGCGTATTGGTATTTTAAATGGTGAGCCACTTTTTGCGTGTAAATATTATATGGCAAAAGGACATTGGCAAATTTACAATCACGCTGTGACGGGTAAAAACTTGTATGGTGGTTGGGAAACGGTTCCTATTTACCAAGTGCCATCAAAAGTGCTTGATTTAGCCTTGAAAGCCTCTGCGCTTATTGGAAAAGGACTTTATGGAGTCGATTTAAAAGTGGTTAATGGCAAGCCTATGGTGATTGAAATTAACGATAATCCGAGCATTGATCACGAAGTAGAAGATGCTGTTATTGGTGATGAATTGTACTATCGAATATTACACTATTTTGTGAGTAGATTGAACCAAATTCACGCTGCTTTATGAGTACTGATTTTACGGTAGAAACTGGAAAAATTGATGATTTAGAAGATTTGCTATTTATTGAAAATGCCTGTTTTGGTGCTGATCAATTTTCGCGACAACAGTTGGCGTATTTGATGACGAAAGCACAAGGAGCGTTCTTTGTTATACGTCGAAATCGGCATGCGCTTGCTTATATCTCACTGATAACGCGAACCAATTCAAAAATAGCACGTATCTATTCTATTGCCGTTCATCCGGAATTTCAAAACCGTCAGTTGGGACAAAAATTGCTCGATAAAAGCACTCTTTTTGCTCACGAAAAGAAGTTAGAGCAAATCAGTTTGGAAGTAAAAGTGAGCAACGAAGCAGCGGTAGTATTTTATCGCAAAAACGGATTTCAAACTGTAGGACTTATTCCCTCTTATTATCACGATGGTTCGGCGGCTTATCGGATGCTTTTGAAGCTTTAAGTCGTGAGAAGCAACTTTCTTCTATCTCCGTTTGTACTCGTATCTAATCTCTTTAAAATCTAAATAGGGTGCTAGTTTTTGTAGTTGCTCTGAGGTAAATTCTGGTAATGCTTTTAGTTCCTCTATACTTTTGAGTCCCTCTTTCGTGCGACGTAATTCGTAGATGGCTTTGGCTTGATAAAAATTGATATACGGATGTTTTTTTAGTCTGTCAACGGTTGCCTTATTGACTAAAATTGGTTTTATCGAATCTTTTTGTACTGACACATAAGGCATGAGTTCCAAATATACTTCCTCTGGAAAGTTCTTTATTTCAAGTAGTTGTTCTTTGGTAGAAAAACCTCCTAGTTGTTCACGATAACTCACGATTTGTTTCGCACGACCACTCCCAACTCCACGCAATTGCTTTAAAAGAGTTGTATCAGAACTATTGAGTTCTACATACATTGGTTCGGTAGATTTTTTAGTAGTTTTTTCACGATTTTCATCCTCTTTAATCGTGATGTGAATGTAGGGTTTTAACGTCTCAAATTCGTCAGCACTGATGCCATAAATTTTAGAAAAGTCTTCTGCTGTTTTAAATTTACCACCTTTTAATCGGTAATTAATGATATTTTTAGCTACATACGGTTTTAATCCCAGGCGTACTAAATTCGCAGAATCAAGCGTATTGGGATCGAACGTAAAGAGTTCAGCCTTGGTTTTTTTGCGCTCAAATTGTTGATAGCTCGTTTTTTCAAATGGCGATTGGTAAGAGTTTCGTGGTAGATTTTCTAGTGTTTTTTCAAAAGCGGCAACTTGGGATCTAAACGTGGAATCGTTGTCGAGAATCGGAGCAGGAATCAACTTGGGTAGTAGGATGTTGAATAGCACTAAGCCCACAACAAGAACTAGCAAAATGATAATACCTATTTGCTGCCCACGCGTAAAATATAAGAATTTTTTAAACACACGCTTTAGTTTAGTCGATGGTTATTTCTCCTCTTAACGGCATTGTCATTTGTTGACGAATGTCTTCAGAATTTTCGTTTTGTCCCAATAAGTACATCAATTTGGTCACCGCAGCTTCCAAAGTCATATCGTATCCGCTTACGATTCCTGCTTTTTGTAGATTGATGCTTGTTTCGTAGCGCCCCATTTCCACACTGCCACTTCTACATTGTGTTACATTCACAATCACAATTCCTTTTTTTGTGGCATTTTTTAAGTGTTGAAAAAACCATTCTACTCGCGGAGCATTGCCCGCACCAAAGCTTTCAAGAACGACGGCTCTTAATCCTTCGATAGAAAATATGGCTTTGACTGCTGCTTCTGTAACTCCAGGGAACAGTTTTAAGATAGCTAGATTTGGGTCGAGTTGTGTTTGTATTCTGAAAGGTGATTTTCCGTTTTCAGAGTGAATATACGTGGATGCGTATTTGATGTGAACGCCCGTTTTTGCTAATTCTGGATAGTTAAATGAGGCAAATGCGTTGAAAGCCTCCGTGTTACGTTTTGTAGTACGATTGCCACGCATCAATTTATCTTCAAAGAAGAGACAAACTTCGGGAACAATCGCTTCATTATCTCTGTTTTTTGCTGCGGCGAGTTC
>DATFIF010000166.1:0-5203 GCA_035270405.1 Paludibacteraceae bacterium
TAAAGCTCTGCCTAATTGCGATAGATCCACGCCGTCAAAATTGAAGTTGACGTTATCCAACAAGCTAGTAGTGAGTCCTAAAATAACGCATAAGATGCCAACAATGCCAGCAACGCCAAATCCAGGAATGACAAATATTTCTAAAATAATCAGAATCACCCCAATAGCAAATAGAATAATTTCCCAACTGGCAGCCAATCCATCTATATAAAGTGGCGCAAAGTAGAGTATAGCTGCCACCACTGCTGCAGCTAGCGGAAATCCAATGCCTGGCGTTTGTAATTCAAAATAGATACCACCAATAATCAGCATAATCAGGATACTCTGTAAAAACGTGTTGGTTAAAATCCCTTTTAAGCTATCCATAGTGCTTGGTTCATACACGTGTAGCGTATAAGTGCCCGCCGCGTAACCCGCTTGCGTCAAAACGGTTTCTATGTTTTCCGCTGTGCCTTCGCAATAGCCGTGTTTCATAGCTTCTTCGGTCGTAAATGTCAATGTTTTACCAGAATCAATGAGATTTGGAATCACTGTGCGGTCGTCCACCATAGCTTCGGCAATGAGTGGTTCTCGTTTCCAATGGCCCAACGAATCTTTACCTTGTGCTTCGGCGGTGGAACGCATCGTAGCGCGCATGTACGATTGGTATTTGTCAGGCATCTGTTGTCCGTCTGTTCCGTTTACTACCGTGGCAGCACCAAAACTTGCGCCTGGACGCATATAAATTTGGTCGCAAGCAATGGAAATTAAAGCGCCGGCTGAGGCGGCGTTATTATCAATAAAGGCGATAACGGGAATTTTTGAGTTCAAAATGGTGGTTCTGATGCTATCGGCATAAATCACTTCGCCGCCGTAGGTATTCAGGTTGATAAGAATCGCATCGGCTTTCAGTTGAGCTGCTTCTGCAAATCCTTGTTTGGTGTAAATCCACGTTTTACTGTTGATATCATCGCGAATATCAATCTGATAAATGGTAGTTGCTTGCACTAATAGTGTGATAAGCAGTAGAGAAATGGTAAATAATTGTTTCATTTAAGTATGAATTTGCCTCCGAAGAGAGAGTTTAGAACAGAAATTAGTAGTACTATATTAATTCATCAAAATGCGTAAAGTTTCTTCAATAGAATCTGTTTCAATGCCTTGTACACGAAACAATCCATTATCTGCTTCAATCGTGATAGCAGCCGATTCGGAGATTTGAATACCGCAACGAATCAGCGCTCGTTCTAACCATAAAATAGCTGGTTTATCGCCTACTATTTTTACTTGGAGAGGACCCATTAAATGGTTTATTTTACAATGTCCATCCGCTTCGTCAAATTTAAAAGATTGACTACCAAATGCTTCTTGGAATTTCCCACTCAACATTAAATCTTCTGGAATACCTATTTCCACACCATTTTCACCCATAAGCCAAATTTTATCAGCCATTTGTAGTGCCAAATCGAGTTCATGTGTCGATAGAATAAACGTTTTTTGCGTATTCACCGATAAACGTCGTAAAAGGAGCATTATTTCAATGCGATTAGGCAAGTCAAGATGTGCTGTTGGCTCGTCTAATAGAACTAATGGCGTGTCTTGTGCCAAGGCTTTTGCAATGACTGCACGTTGTTTTTCGCCATCACTTATCTCGTTTAAATAGCTGTGCGCTTTGTGTGCTAAATTTACCTGTTGTAGCGACTCGGTTATTTTTGCCTCGTCGATTTCGGAGAGCGAACCAGCCCAATTGGTATATGGGAAACGCCCCAGGGCGACTAAATCATGAACGGTTAAATTTTCTACATCAACGGGATCGGTGAGTACCAAAGAAAATAGCGTGGAACGCTCGTAACTACTCAATTTATGTACGGATTTATTTTGAATCGTAATAGTTCCTTTCAGAGGTTTTTGTAATCCTGCCAACGTACGTAAAAGTGTACTTTTACCCGCGCCATTCGTCCCGGTGAGACAAATCAAATCTCTACCGTTGGCCTGCAAATTGAGGTCACTTTGTACCGTGTAATGTCCGTATCCAATATGTAACTGGTTTGTTTTTAACATAATCTAGGCTCAGCTATGACTTCTCTTTTTTAAAATAATCCAAATAATAATCGGTGCACCAACCAACGCGCTGATGGCATTTATAGGCAACGTGTAGCCATCTGATGGCAGTTGTGTGGCCAAGTCGCAAAGTAATAATAGAGCAGCGCCACATAGCATTGTTCCTGGAAGCGTAATTCGGTGGTCAGAAGTTTTGAATAATCCGCGAACTAGATGCGGAACTGCCATACCGATAAAAGCAATAGGGCCTGTGAAGGCGGTTGTAGTTCCAGCTAAAAAAGCTACCGAGAGAATAATGAGTAAACGCGTTCGCACAATGTTAATGCCTAATCCTTGTGCATAATTTTCGCCTAATAAAAGTCCATTCAACGATTTTTGAATTGTAAGTGCTACCAAAATACCAATAGCAACTAAAGGTAACATCACCCACATGTAATTCCAAGTAACCGCTGACAGGCTACCAAACGTCCAAACGACAAATAGTTTTAGTGAATCAGGATTACTACTATTTTGTAAAATTGTGACTAATGAACCAGCGATTTGTCCAAACATGATTCCTACAATCAACAAAGAAACTGCTTGTCGTACTCGAAAAGAGATGCCAAGCACCAATAACAAAACTAAAACACCTCCTAAAATAGCTGAAATTACTAATCCCCAACCGCTTTGAATAAAAGCTATTGGCAGAAAGGAACCTGCTAATAAAAAGATAGCCACACCAAGGCTGGCTCCAGAACTCACACCTAAAACATACGGACCAGCTAACGGATTTCTAAAAAGTGTTTGCATCAATAAGCCAGCCACGGATATCGATGCTCCAGTAATGACAGCTGTTAACGCTTTTGGTAATCGAAAATTGTAGATAATTTCGTGATAAATAGGATTGTCCGATAGGAGTGCCGAAAACGGCAGTCGCACACTGCCAAACGCAATGTCTAGCATAAAAAGTGCGGCTGTGAGTAAAATTAACCCAACAAAAAGTAATGTATTTTTAGATAGTGTATTCACAAATATGATTTTTGCGTTTATTTTGTTTTTAAACGTATGATATAAACAGGCTCGTAATCAGGCAATAAACTTGGATGAAGCGCCCATATCACATCTTTTAGCACCAAATCGGGATGCACAATGGCACTTTCCCAAAAATCATTGGCACCACTTGGTTTTGTACGCGCCCAAAAACCATAAACTTCGCCTTTTTGTGCCGAGGTAAATAGCTTGTGCCGTTCGTCCATGTTTATAAGCTCCGGCATGCTAGCCACTGGCGCATTTAACCAAACATCAGCTTTTGAAAAGGAATTCAAAACTGTTTCGAAGTTGAGCGGTAAACTCCCGGTGGTAGTGTCGTTGGCGTACAAATAGTTGGCACCTGCATCTACAAATAAACGTGCCATATAACTCTCTCCTCCAGGCATGTACCAAGTTCCCTTAAAGTTTCCACCAGTTAAAATGAGTGGTTTATCTTTAACTGCTTGTGCTAACTGTTTGGCGTCGTTATAGTTGGCTTCTATGTCATCAAATAAATCACATGCTAGAGCTTCCTTATTATAAAAAACAGCGATAAATTTAATCCATTCGGCACGTGCTAGTAATGATTTTTCTGTCCATTCATTATTGAATAACAGAGGAATGCCTGCGGCCTGTAGGCGTTTGGCATTCTCATCTTGTTGGTTGTAACTCGCCAACATTAAAGCATCTGGGTTAAGCATTAAAAGGCGTTCTACATTCGTGTTAAACGCATCTCCCAAACTTGTAATCTCACCGTTGGCGTAGGCGGCAGCAATCGTTTCGTTGTAAATCAACTCTGGCGAACAAACGCCGGTAATGGTGTGGAGTTCGTCCAACAGTTTTAAAAATTCAAAATGTGTACACGATGTTACTGCCAACTTTGTAAGCGGAATCTGTAGTGTTTGCAAAGCATCAGGAGTTTTTATGCTATCATTACTTACCAGATAATAGGTAGACCAAATCTTACTTTTTTCCCAAGGATTGAATACGGTAACTCGTTTGTAATCACGAAAATAATCAATTGAAAAACCAGTAGCGTGTGTAAGTGTGAGTGTCGAATCTGGCGTGTTATCGTCAGTTTCCTGAGTTGAAGTATGACCGCAACTATAGAAAAGGAGTAGAAGAGCCGTGAAAAAAAATAGTTTTTGCATTCTAAAGCGATTTAGCCTCGCAAAGATAACCATAAAAATGTAGACTAGAAAACGCTCCATCAAGTTTCTTTGGAGCCGTTTTACTTGACAACTAATTATTCTTTTCTATTATTGTCTCATTTTTATCTACAAAAAAAAGACGCAACTAGTTAGTTACGTCTTTTTTATATTTCGATTCAGTTTCTTATTTAACGGCTTTAAAACTCATGTCCAAACTCTTGACAGAGTGGGTGAGCGCGCCAACCGAAATAAAGTCCACACCACATTCGGCGTATTCGCGAAGCGTGTCGAACGTAATTCCACCCGACGATTCTGTTTCGTATTTACCACCAATGACTTCTACTGCTTTTTTGGTGTCAGCTGGCGTAAAGTTATCCAACATGATGCGGTCAACGCCTCCAACAGCCATTACTTGGTTTATTTCGTCGAAATTACGCACTTCAATTTCGATTTTAAGATTTTTTCCTTTGGTGTTACAGTAATCCTTAGCGCGGTTAATGGCTTTGTCGATACCACCAGCAAAATCTACGTGATTGTCTTTGAGCAATATCATGTCGTACAAGCCAATGCGGTGATTGCAACCACCGCCCAGTTTGACCGCTTCTTTTTCGAGTAAACGTAAGCCTGGTGTGGTTTTGCGTGTATCGAGTACACGGGTTTTGGTGCCTTCGAGCATTTTTACGTATTGCGCTGTGCGTGTGGCTACACCGCTCATGCGTTGCATAATATTGAGCATCAAACGTTCTGTTTGTAAGAGCGATTGAATGCGTCCTTCTACCACAAATACAATGTCGCCAACTCTCACCGAATCACCATCGTGTAAAAATTGGGTCATTTCTAATGTTGGATCGAATGCTTGAAATACACGTTTAGCGACTTCAACGCCAGCTAATACGCCATTTTCTTTAATGATAAGTTGCGATTTCCCTATAGCGTCGGCAGGAATGCACGACAGGGTGGTATGATCTCCGTCGCCAATATCTTCGGCAAACCAGAGTTTAATG
>DATFIF010000167.1:0-5131 GCA_035270405.1 Paludibacteraceae bacterium
CGATGTCCTCGTTGGCGCAGCCGTAGGCATGATGGCTGTGAATGTTGTCTATCTATTTTTGTATGGTTTAATTTCACTTTTTGTTCAAAAAAGTTGGAACTTTATTCGGTCAAAACTTAAACGCTAAATGATTGAAAAAAAGTCCCCATCTTCTCAGATGAGGACTCCAAAGCACAGGTTGTTGTGAAATCTATGAAACGAGTTTGTGCTTATTTGGTGGATGTTATCGTGGACATTCCTTCTTGAATTGATTGTAAAATAACAGGATTTCCTTGGTACGTTATTTTACTCGCATCACTAGCTTTCATCCATAAATTATCTGTTTGTCCGACTTCTACTTTCGAGGCATTACGAGCTTCTACGTCAGCTGTAGTTGTTTTTAAATCTTCTAAATCGGCTTTTGAGGCATTATTCGCTTTTACCGAAACTTTATTTGCCAAACCTTCTATTTCGACCTTGCTCGCTTCCGAAGCATTGATTATTAATAAATTAGCAACAGCCACGTCTAAATCGGCTTTGCTTGCTTTATTCACTTCTAACTCAAGATTTTTCAAAATTAGCGTTGTCGTGGATTTTACAGAACTAGCTTCTTCGGTTTTTATATAACGCACCTCAGGTGTTGTAATAGATATAGTTGCATCACTATTGAGGAGATGTAAATTTGGCGCATTATCTTTTAAAGCAATATACAAAACACTATCGCGCACTTCCGTTTGAATATAACCAATACGTCCGTCGTTAGCCGTAAGTGAGAGCGTTGTGGAATCTCCTTGCGATAACTTAACTTTCATATTGTCAGATATGTGAATACTATGAAACGGTTCGCAAAGACGCGTTTCAGTTGTACTGCTTATGCTTAAATTTGTATCAAAATCGTTGTTTGATAGATAGCGGATAGAGAGCCCAAGTACACAAAAAAGAGCGATAATCCACGTCGCAAAAAGTGTCCAGCCAAACCAATGCGATTGACTTCTTTTTCCTTTTAGCAATCTAAACGAACCTATAATAATAGCGAGAATCGGAATTATTATCAGCAGTGCGACACTGATAAGAGCGAACCAACTGACAAATGGTGATGACAGTAAGGTGAATGGTAACATACCAATTACAACTTCTTTTCCAGCTACAATTACGATAATTAAAGCAAATACAATAGCGGCGAGAATCACAATTCCAACAAAACCGATAACGATACTCACAAAGATAAATAACACTTTAAATAACCAACGCAAAATTTCTCCCAATCGATTTCCAACGCGTGATGCCGATTGTTTGAAATGGTCTGATTCGACATAATCTTTTGCCGTTTCAAATTGTTCTTTAATCGCATCCACCGTAACGTCTTTTCCTTGCATTTCAAGACGCTGTGCCGTTGTACGTGCTTCTGGTGCAATTAACCAGATTAATAAATAGATGGGAATTGCCCAACCGAAACCAACAAATACTAATATCACAAAGAGAATACGTACGAGCGTTGTATCCCAATTGAGATAAGCGGCTACGCCTCCAGCAATACCACCAAGCATAGCGTTTTCAGGATCACGATAGAACCGCTTGTGTGTTTTTTTCTTTGTTTCTTCTTTGGTCTGAGATTCTTCAGATTCGGATGATTCACTTTCAAATTGATTGGCGTGTCCTAAAATTTTAATAACGTTTTCAACATCGCTGATATCAACTACACTTTTGTTGTTTTGCAATTTTTCGCCGAATAGTTCGGCAATGCGCGCTTCGATATCATTTATAATCTCTTTTTCTTCATCTGACACGAAATGGTTACCAATTTCGTTGAGATAAGTTTTTAAGGCTTGGTAAGCGTCCTCGTCGATGTTGAAAACAATGCCATTCAGATTAACTGTTAAAGTCTTTTTCATAATTTATGGTGTTTTAAAATTATTTTTTTACAATATCTATCACGTTTTTAATCTCTTCCCAAGCGCTCTCTAATTCAGCTAAAAATGCTTTGCCCTCAGAGGTTAAAGTGTAATATTTGCGTGGTGGTCCTTGTGTCGATTCTTGCCACGCATACTCCAATAATGCACTATTTTTCAAGCGTGTAAGCAAAGGGTAGAGTGTTCCTTCTACCACAATGAGTTCTGCATTTTTAAGTTCTACAATAATATCTGAAGCGTACGCTGGTTTTTTGTCGATAATAAGTAAAATGCAATATTCTAAAAAACCTTTGCGCATTTGCGATTTAATATTGTCTGTGTTTATGGCCATAGTGTTTCATTAAAATAGAGGTTAATACAATGGCACAAAGATATACATTATTTTAGTACTATGCAATACAAAATACCATAAATTTTAAATTTATTTTTAATAAACGATTTAAACTATTGATAATGTGAATACTAATGTGTTATCAGATTTTCAAAAAAAGCGTTTAGTATCTGCTATAAATGATGTATCTTTGCAAGTAATATGAAACAAATAGAAAAGTTTATCGCGCAACAGTCTTATTCCCCGTTTGATTTGAAGGCTGTTTTTTTTGACATGGATGGTGTATTGTTCGATTCGATGGCATTTCACGCGGTGTCGTGGCGGCGTACGATGCAAAGTAATGGTTTCCCATTTACTGAAGAAGATGCTTACATGAATGAAGGACGCACCGGCGAAGCAACTATTAATGACTGTTTTTTAAAATATCGTGGACGACCTGCTAGTGAGGAAGAGCGTGAAGCGATGTATGCAGAAAAGGGGCGTCATTTTGAATCGTGTGGTCCTGTCAAACCATTGGAACATGTGCTTGAATTACTACAAAAAATCAAATCGCAAGGTTTAGAAATTTATATTGTTACTGGTTCTGCTCAACGTTCATTATTAAATACATTGCAACATCATTTTAAGGGCATTTTTAAAAAAGAAAAAATGGTGACAGCTTTTGATGTTACACACGGAAAACCAAACCCAGAACCTTATTTAATGGCTTTGCAGAAAGCAAACATTCAGCCTTGGCAAGCGGTGGTTATCGAAAATGCACCGCTTGGTATTCAGTCCAGTGTGTCTGCTGGTATTTTTACCATTGCGGTTAACACGGGAATTCTTAACAATAAAGTATTAATCGATGCAGGCGCTCACGTAGTTTATCCCTCAATAAATGATTTATTAACTCAATGGCATACTATTTATGATAAAAAATAAGATTCTAATAGTTCTATTTGTAGGTTTTGCGAGTGTGGTCGTTGCTCAAACAGCACATACCGACTCCTTATCTAATTTTTCTTTATTCGATTTAGAAAACACAGGAAAAGCAGATATTGACGAAGGTAAAGTGCTGGATATCAAAAAAATGGAGGGTAAAGATTATCTCCCAGAAATACATGGTACCATTCGCGGACGCTACGAATACGCTACAACGTTGAATGCGAGCCGATTTCAGGTGCGAAATGCACGTGTAAGTTTTACGGGTAATGTGCATCCATTGGTTGCATATAAAGCTGAAATTGATTTATCCGATGCTGGTGTTACTCGTATGTTGGATGCTTATGTGCGTGTATTTCCTGTGAAAGGTTTAGCCTTTACGTTGGGACAAATGAAAGTTCCTTTTAGTACCGATAATTTGAGAAGTTTGCATCTATTGCATTTTGCCAATCGCTCTTTTATTGCGAAAGAAATCTCTGGATTGCGCGATGTAGGTTTTACCGCAGGATACACTTTAACTGAAAAATTCCCTTTTTCGATCGTCGCAGGAGTTTATAATGGTGCAGGAATTTATCAGCAAAAAGAGTGGCAAAACAGCATGTGTTTTTCTACTCGTGCTACGTTTGATCCATCTCCTTATCTGAATGTTTCTCTCAATTTTCAGTCATTTGAGCCTGATAGTGTGCGTATGAATGCCTACGATATTGGTTTGCTTAGCAGTTTTGCAGGATTTCATGCCGAAGTAGAATATCTGTATAAAACGTATAATGGACAATTATTTAAGCCAGCTCATGCGTTTACGGGATTGTTGAGTTACGATTTGTCACTACCAAAGATTTTTCATAAAATCTCATTTATGGCGCGTTACGATATGATGACAGATAACAATAACGGTTATAAGAATGAATTAGGTCAATATGCTGTAGATGAAGTGGCGCGACAACGTGTGACTGGAGGAATAACGTTGAGTCTTGCGAAACCTTTGGTGGCTGATTTAAGAATCAATTATGAAAAATATTTTTATACTAATTGGAATCTTGCCAATCCTTCGGAACAAGATAAGCTAGTTATAGAAATTGTCGCACGTTTTTAACACATAAATATAAGTTGTATGTATCACGATTTTCAAACACATGTAACAGCTCAATTAGCTGCCATTGAAGAGGCTGGTTTGTTTAAAAATGAACGACTCATTGTCTCTCCTCAAGGAGCTGAGATTGTTGTTAATGGGAAGAAATTGCTTAATTTTTGCGCTAATAATTATTTGGGTTTAGCCAATCATCCTTCGCTCATTTCAGCAGCAAAAAAAGCTATGGACGAACGAGGTTATGGCATGTCATCAGTACGCTTTATTTGTGGAACACAAGATCTGCATAAAGTCTTAGAAAAGGCTATTTCCAACTATTTTGGTACTGAAGATGCTATTTTGTATGCAGCTTGTTTCGATGCGAATGCGGGTGTGTTTGAACCACTTTTAACGGAAGAAGATGCCATTATTTCGGATGCGCTAAATCATGCTTCGATTATTGATGGTGTGCGATTGTGCAAAGCGCAACGGTTTAGATATGCGAATGCTGACATGGATCAATTGGAAGAGCAGCTTAAACTTGCCCAAACTTGTCGTTTTCGTTTAATTGTGACTGACGGTGTCTTTTCGATGGATGGCAATGTTTGCCCATTGGACAAAATTTATGAGTTGGCAACTAAGTATAACGCCCTGGTTATGGTTGACGAAAGTCATTCTGCTGGCGTGGTTGGTCAAAAAGGTCGTGGTGTAACAGAATTATTCGACCTACGTGGTAAAGTCGAAATTATTACTGGCACGCTCGGAAAAGCCTTTGGTGGAGCAGTAGGCGGATTTACCACGGGCAAAAAAGAGATTATCGATTTATTACGTCAACGTTCCCGTCCTTATCTATTTTCCAATTCATTACCGCCCATGGTTGTGGCAGCCGGTATCGAAATGTTTGCTATGATTGATAAAACAAAC
>DATFIF010000168.1:0-6522 GCA_035270405.1 Paludibacteraceae bacterium
CGCTTAACCAAAGCACTCCAGAGATAGCTAAACAAATGGCACAAATAATGAAAATCACCGATTTATCTGCTGCATCACTTATGATTTCACCCATTTTGAACGAAGCTACTAATTGTGGAAGCACCACCGATAAATTGAAAATACCCATGTATAATCCCATCTTTGTTTGATCCACTTTTTCGCTCATAATGGCGAATGGTAAAGATACAACTGAAGCCCAACCGATACCAGCGATACCGATCATAATGTAATATACGATAACGGTTGTTCCGAGGAAATAAACACCTGCATAACCTGCCGCCATAATAAAGATGCAAATTAAGTGCGTCGTTACCATCCCGATTTTCTTCGCGAAATGATTGAGCACAAGCACTGGTAGAATGGCACTGACCAAACTTAAAATGAAAAATGCGATGGAGTTAACACTTCCAGCACTGTCGCCCAAATTCAAAACGTCTTTCAAATAGAAAAAGGCATAAACGAACATCGTTTGAACACCCACCCAAGTAAATGAGTGCGCTAAAAGGATTTTTTGGAATTCATTTGAATTTGTATTACTGCGTGTTAGGTTGAATAGTACAATTATGGTACTCACTAAAATCAGCAAAAGACAGATGAATTCAACGATATTTAAATGGTATCCCAAGATATCAACTCCAGCGGTAACGGTAAATCCGAGTAGTTTTTCGGCAATCACATAAACCCCGTAAACTAATAAACCAACAAGTGGTAAAATAGATTCAAGAATATCGCGCGATGAGGTTTTTGCTTTTGTTTCTTCATCAACACTCTGTTGTAGTTGACGTGGTTCTTCTATTAAAAAAGCAGGGATAATAGTGGCTAAAAGAGCAACACCAATACCAATATAAATGAGTGCTAAATTGCCCAGTGTACCACCAATTAAATAAGCCAATACACCAAATGTTCCCGATACGGTTTGCATCCAAGTATAACCTTTGGCGCGTTCTTCTTTAGGCGTACAGTCAGCAATGAGTGAACGAGTAGGATTAAAACTCACATTGATACTTAAATCAAATGTAAGAGCCACAATTACTGCAATAGCAAGCAGCCCGGCTTGTGGGTCATCACCACCAATGAAAATCTTTTGAATAATTTCTAGATTTGGTAACGCCAACATCATCAGAGCAGCAAGTGTACCACCAATAACAATCCACGGGCGGCGACGACCACCCATAAACCACATTTTGTCACTTAAAATGCCTACAATTGGTTGTGCAATAATACCAGCGATAGGACCAGCTGCCCATACAATTCCAATTTCGTGAATGTCAAGACCATATTTGGTCGAGAGAATCCAACTTAACGCTGAAATTTGAACAGATAGAGCAAAGCCCATGGCTGTTGCTGGTAAGCTGAGAATAGCAAAAAACGCATTACTCATTTTCTTTTGAATGCTCAACATGGTGTTTAAATAATTTAGTTTATAACAAAAGGTGTTTAAAATCCCTTGCAAATGTAATTTTTTTATTTCTAATCAACAAATTTAGTTGAGCGTTCGTAATATTCTCCCAAATTCCGTTTCCTGTGATTGCAATACCGATTATTATTTTTATCTTTGTAAGACTAAAACTAATTATCATGGCACTACAAATTGGAGATAAAATGCCCGAGACATTGGGCGTTAATCAAGTGGGAGAACCCATTTTAGCAAGTTCGTTACGTGGTAAAAAAGTAGCACTTTATTTTTATCCAAAAGATAATACATCAGGTTGTACGGCACAAGCGTGTAATTTGCGTGACAATTATGCAGAGTTGCGTAAAGCGGGTTATGAAATTATTGGTGTGAGTGTGGATGATGAAAAATCACACCAAAAATTTATTACTCAACATGAGTTGCCATTTCCGTTGATTGCTGATACCGAAAAAAAACTGGTAGAACAATTTGGTGTATGGGCTGAGAAAAAAATGTATGGACGCGCTTACATGGGCACGTTACGTACAACCTTTATTTTCAACGAAGAAGGAGTTTTAGAACGCATCATTTCTCCTAAAGAGGTAAAAACAAGCGATCACGCGGCACAACTTTTAGCATAACAGGAATTGGCATCTATAAATTATTAAACAAAACTATATTATGGCAGTAGAAATTAAAAAACCATCGCCCGAAAAGCTAAAAGCACTTCAATTGGCGATGGACAAAATTGAGAAAGATCATGGACGAGGCACCATTATGAAAATGGGCGATACGCGTGTGGAAGAGGTCACTATTATTTCCACAGGTTCTATTGGTCTCAATGCAGCGCTTGGCGTAGGAGGTTATCCGCGTGGTCGTGTCATTGAAATTTACGGACCTGAATCGAGTGGTAAAACCACGTTGGCTATTCATGCGATTGCCGAAGCTCAAAAAGCTGGTGGTGTGGCTGCTTTTATTGATGCCGAACACGCTTTCGATCGTTTTTATGCTGCAAAATTGGGTGTTGATATTGATAATTTATTGATTTCTCAACCCGATAGTGGTGAACAAGCTTTGGAAGTAGCTGATCAATTAATTCGTTCGTCAGCTGTGGATATTGTTGTGATTGACTCTGTGGCGGCACTCACTCCTAAAGCCGAATTGGAAGGTGATATGGGTGATTCAAAAATGGGTTTGCAAGCACGTTTGATGTCGCAAGCATTGCGTAAATTGACTGCTAGTATCAACAAAACAAATACAACTTGCGTTTTCATCAATCAATTGCGTGATAAAATTGGTGTGATGTTTGGTAGCCCTGAAACAACAACTGGTGGTAATGCTTTGAAATTTTATGCTTCCGTGCGTTTAGATATTCGCCGTATTGGTCAGATAAAAGATGGTGAAAGTGCCACTGGTAATCAAACGCGGGTGAAAGTTGTAAAAAATAAAGTGGCACCTCCATTCCGTAAAGCTGAGTTTGATATCATGTTTGGTTTAGGAATTTCACGCTCGGGCGAATTGGTTGATTTGGGTGTTGAGCATAACATCATTAAAAAAAGTGGCTCGTGGTTTAGTTATGGCGAAGTGAAGTTAGGACAAGGTCGTGATGCAGCTAAAAAAATGATGGAAGATAATCCAGAATTGGCTGCAGAGGTTGAAACTAAAATTATGGAAGCACTTAAAGTATAGGTAAACTATCTTACTTATTTTTCGTATAAAAAACTCCGCTATATTGTAGTGGAGTTTTTTTATTTTGAATGGTTCAAATCTTGAATCTCTTGAAGTCGTTTTTTGAGTTTTTGATAACCTGCTCGTTCAAGTGGGGAATTTCGGAATTGCTGTTTGAACGTACTTCGTGAAAAATTTTGCCAATCGATTTCGAAAAACCCTAGATGAGGAAGTAATTCTAACGTCTTGTGTGCCTTACTTTTCTTATTCCACGGACAGGCATCTAAGCAAATATCGCATCCAAACAAGCGATTTCCCATAAGCGATGTGAGTGCTTCGGGCGTGTCACCACGATATTCGATGGTGAGGTACGAAATACAACGATTAGCATTCAGCTCGTATGGTTTCAAAGCATGTGTGGGACAAGCGTCTATACAAGCAGTACAAGCTCCGCAGCGCTCTTTTTGAGGCGTATCATAATCGAGTGGCAGGGTAGTTATCAATTCGCCAATTAGGCAATAAGAACCCAATGTAGGATGTATAAGTAGTCCGTTTTTACCAATCCATCCAAGTCCGGCGCGTTCCGCCCAGCGACGTTCTAAAACGGGCGCGGAATCGCAAAAAATCGCACTCTCATTTTCCTCTTGTTCATCAATAAACGTTTGTAACGCTTTGAGTTTTTGTTTAATGATAAAGTGGTAATCATTTCCATACGCATATTTGGCAATTTGCGGCTCTTCAGTTGTTTGTGTCTGTTTAGGAAAGTAGTTCAGTAATACAACAATCACTGATTGTGCATTTGGCAGCAATAGTTGTGGATTGGTGCGTTTTTCGAAATGGTTTGCTAGGTATGCCATTTCGCCATGATAACTTTTATCGAGCCAGTTTTGTAACGATTGCGCATCTTCAGGTAGAGGCTCTGCTTTGGCAATTCCACAAGCGTCGAAACCGAGTTCGAGCGCCTTTGCTTTTATCGCCTCTGATGGTGTCATGGTTTTGCTAATTGCTGCTCGATAGAGGCGGCTAAATTACTGGCATTTAAATCTTTGCCTGCTACAATATTTCCAGCACGATCGATCAAAAACCAAGCAGGAATTTCTTGAACATTGTAGGTTAAAAGGTATTTGGAATTGGAAGATTGTGGGTCACGTACACAAATCCAAGGAATTTCGCGCGTTTGTTCGAGCCAAAAGAGTTTATTTCGATCGATGGATATTTGGTAAATTTCCAAACCATCGTAGTGATAAGCGGCGTATAATTCGCGTAAAAATAGCGTATGTGTGGGCGCAATATCTGTTTCGTAGGCTGAAAAATCAATGAGTACAACTTTTCCTTTCAATGACGAAATAGTGACAGGCTCTCCGACACGATTAGGTAGCGTGATGTCAATAATTCCTGTTTTTTCACCCGTTAGTAAATCTTCGTAACTCATTTCTCCTTTTCGACTCTCTTTTAAGGCTGTCAGCACAATTTCTGTGATGACTTTTGTGCGTGGGTTTTCGGGTTGAAAAACTTGAAAAGCTGTGGCTACCGCCGACCAATAACTACGATCGTTTTTGTTATATGGCGAGAAAATGTACAATCCGTTAATTGTTTGATTGATAGCGTAATACGCTACAGTCGAACGCGTATCGTTTAAAATCAGTTCACGCGCTCTAGTTTTGTGATTTTCCACCAGTTGTACCGCCTCGTCTTTGTTGAGTATTCCACGTTCTTTGGCGGCTTTCATAAAGCGTTGAATTTCAAATCCTGAATTGCGTAACTCTTTTATGGCCGAAGAATTCAGTGAGTTTTCTACAGTATAATTGGTTGCGAATTGCTCTTTTTGCGCGTTAATTATAATCGTTTCGGTAGAGTCCACAGCAAATAAAATGGCTTGATTACCAATGCGTAATCGGTAGAATTCAGGAAATGCAGGTTGTGCCGACTTAAACTTATAATCTCCTTTTTTTGACAATTTGACCGAGTCTAAACTGACTATTTTTGCATCAGTTACCTGTTCCAAATAAATCATTTCTTTAGGCGCATCTGCCACGTTGCCTTCAATGGTGAATTTTAGTGTACGGCTACATGCCACGCAGACTAAAATAGGCAACAAAAGAGGGATTATTCGTTTCATTTATTCCAATTTTTATAAGGATTTTTAAGGAGATTGGCATTGTAATAACGTGTATCGTTAGTTACTTCTTCGCCGATAAAACTCGGTTTTTCGAATCGGCAATCGACAGTTGGTAACTCTATTTCTGCTACCACTAAACCTTCGTTTTCAGCATGAAATTCGTCTATTTCCCAACAAAAGCCCTTGTAATCATACCGATAACGCACCTTTTCGATGATTGGCTTTTCGCATATCTCTGAAAGCATGATGCGTGCATCGACCACAGGAATTTCATATTCAAATTCGTTACGAGCAAATCCCACGCTTGCATTTTTAATGGTTATATAAGCTTGCTCACCGTAAATTCGTACACGAACAATGCGATTTTTGTCGCTACAAATATAACCTTGCACAATCTGTTTGCTGGTTGATAGCGCTCTGTATTCATCTGATTTTAGCAGAAATTTGCGTTCAATTTCTATGGCCATAGTATTCCCTTTTTTAAGTGGTACAAAGGTATAATTTTTTTCTGTATTTTACTGTTTATAGGCTTGTTACGCTTGATAAATTCAAAAAAAAGAGGGTTCTGTGATAAATACTGTGTAAATCCAAAAAAAAAGAGTATTTTTGCAAGCTACTTTTCACAAGAGGAGTTACATTTTAATTTTATGAAATAGCAGGGTGTTTTTTCAACACTTATAACTTATAACTTTATAATTTTTCAAGTATGTCGGACAAAAAGAAAAAAAAACAGCAAGATGCCGAAATGCAAAATGTGCAAGAGGCTTTGAGTAAATCTGAAGCATTTATCGAAACGTATCGTAAAGAATTGTTATACGGTATTGGTGTCGTGGTCATTTTAGTATTGGCCGTATTGGCTTTTCGTACGTACTATTTAGTACCTCGTGAGACCGAAGCTCAAGAAAAAATGATATTTTGCGTAGATTATTTTGAACGTGATTCGTTTCGTTTGGCGCTTCGTGGCGATGATATGAACGACGGTTTTGAGACGATTGTAAGTGACTATAAATTCACCAATGCTTCCGAATTGGCTGCTGCTTATGCAGGTGTTTGTGCTTATCAATTGGGCGAATATGAAGAAGCGATTGATTATTTAAAGAAATTCGATGCACGTTCAGTGAATATGACACCAGCAACTATCTGTTTGATGGGCGACGCGTTCGTAGAGTTGGGCGATTACAAAAACGCCGTTAAAAAATTCATGCGTGCAGCTGAAACAAAAAACGAACTTGTAGCGCCTCGTAGCTTGAAAAAAGCAGGTTTGGCTTACGAAGCACTTGGCGAATATGGGAAAGCAGCAGATGCTTACACAACCATTAAA
>DATFIF010000169.1:0-7198 GCA_035270405.1 Paludibacteraceae bacterium
TCAGCAATTACGATGTGGTAATAGGCGTACCCTTTGCGACCGTGTCTTTGCAATCTAATTTTAGTTGCCATTTTTTTTGTTTGTTTTAAATTAATACCTAAACATGCTTTTACTCGAAAAGCGGTTGCAAAGATACGATTATTTTTTTAGTTCAACAAACAAAGATTTGTTTCTTTTTTTAATTATTTCAAGTGCTGTTTTGTAGTTTAATTTTTCACTTACAATATGAAAGCTATTTTTTCGTTATAAATAAATATTCAATCTGTTTATGCCTTAAAATAAGGTGGAGTTTTATGATTAAAATATTTTTTTAATAGCAGTAAAAGTATTACTTTTGCCACTTCCCATATCTTAATTATTAATAAATCATGAAAAAAACGATTATTATTACTGGTGGTGCTGGTTTTATTGGCTCACACGTGGTACGTTTGTTTGTAAATAAGTACCCTGAATATTTTATAATTAATTTAGATGCATTGACTTATGCAGGTAATTTGGAGAATTTAACCGATATCGCTGACCGACCAAATTATAAGTTTGTCAAAGCTGATATCACTGATTTCGATGCTATTTCGGATGTTTTTTCAAAATTTCAACCTGATGGCGTAATTCATTTGGCAGCCGAGTCGCACGTGGACCGTTCTATAACAGACCCATTTGCTTTTATTCGTACCAATGTCATGGGAACTTGTAATTTACTACATGTTGCTAAAGAGTTGTGGAAAGGAAATATGGCTGGCAAACGTTTTTATCATGTATCAACGGACGAAGTTTATGGTGCCTTAGAAAAAGATGGTACTTTTTTTGTGGAAACTACCAGATATGATCCGCATTCGCCTTATTCGGCAAGTAAAGCGTCATCTGACCATTTTGTAAGAGCTTACAACGACACGTATGGCATGCCAGCGGTCATTTCTAATTGTTCTAATAATTATGGTTCACACCATTTTCCTGAAAAGTTAATTCCTTTGGCTATCAACAATATTAAACACAATCGTCCAATTCCAATTTATGGTAAAGGTGAAAATATACGTGATTGGTTATTCGTAGACGATCATGCGCGTGCTATAGATCTTATTTTTCATACCGGTAAAGATGGCGAAACTTATAATATTGGTGGAAATAACGAATGGACGAATATTGATTTGATTCGTTTATTGTGTGCGATTATGGATCGTAAATTAGGTCGCCCAGAAGGTGAATCAGCGAAATTAATTACCTATGTTACCGATCGTGCAGGTCACGATTTGCGTTATGCGATTGATTCTTCAAAATTACAAAATGAATTAGGCTGGTCGCCTTCTCTACAATTTGAAGAAGGACTCGAAAAGACGGTCGATTGGTATTTGGCTAACGAATCGTGGATTGATCGCATTACGAGTGGTGCTTACCAACACTATTATGAAAAACAATATGCAAATCGCTAATAAAATATGACACACAAGAAAACGTTCCTTTACCTACTCATTGCCATCCCTTTTTTACTGGGTTCTTGTGCAATGAATAAAAAAATTCCCTATTTTACAGGCTTAGAATCAACAGATTCTGTTGTTGGAGTATCGCAACACGAAGCACGTATTTTTCCCGATGACATGTTGTCTATTACCGTTTCTGGAATTGATCCTGAGGCAGTTGCACCATTTAATCTCCCAGTGGTGGCTTATCTGTCACCCAACTCTGATAAATTATATCAAACTCCTACTTTTCAGCCGTACTTGGTAGATGTGAATGGATTTATTAATTTTCCTGTACTAGGGAAAGTGAAAATTGGTGGTTTAAAAAAATCAGAAGCGCTTACTCATTTAAAAAGTCTATTAGATGTCTATCTAAAAGATCCTATTATTACCATGCAGTTTATGAACTATAAAATAACCGTGCTTGGTGAGGTTGCTCGTCCTGGTTCATATACGATTAATAATGAGCGTATTACTTTGATGGAAGCGCTAGGTTTGGGAGGCGATATGACCGTTTTTGGACGTCGCGACAATGTGTTACTTATTCGTGAAAATTCTGGTGGTTCTAAAGCGTTTGTGCGTATCGATTTGAATTCGACAGATTTGTTGTCATCTCCATATTACTATTTACAACAAAATGATGTGCTGTATGTGGAGCCGAATAAAACGCGTTTAAGTTCGGCAGCTTCTGTGAATGTTTCTCTCTATTTAAGCGCCTTATCAACTTTGGCATCAATGGTAACAGTTATTGTTGCGTTAGTAAATAAATAATGTATGGAATTAACTAATAAAAAAACTGACAACAACGAGATAGATTTAGTGGCCGTTATGCGTTTGGTAAAACGCAAATGGTATGTGTTTATCATAGCTTTAGTTGTATCTTTTAGTCTAGCTGCGTTGTACTTTTTTACTACTGCGCCTCAGTTCACAACCACTGCTACTATTTTAATAAAAACGGATGATCCCACGAATCCTCTCCAAGGCATGTCCTTTGATGGTTTCGCAGCATCCGATTTATTAGGTGGAGCGAAAGCTGTCGATGATGAAATGGAGATTTTGCGTTCTAAAAAACTGATTCAAAAGATGATAGACGATTTGAATATTCGCACATCTATCTTCAGGAAAAAAGGACTTCGCTATCTCGAATTGTACGGCGGTGAGCCATTAACACTGGTTTATCCTGAAAGTTTTGAGAAAAAGATTCGTGGTTCATTAGAAATTAGTGTTGACAAAAGTGTAGATGGAGAATACGCCATTAAATTCAAACGTAAACATATTGACACAGAGACGTTTAAATGTAAATTACAATCGTTAGCTAAGCCAATTCAAACACCTTGGGGAGACTTCTCGTTTGTGGAACATCCTGAACATATTCTGATTGATCAAGATAATGATGGAAGTTATAAATTGAAATTCAGAATAACGAGTTTTAAATCGCAAACGGATGCCTTTGTTCAAACCATCAACGTGGCTTTAACAAACAAAAAATCTAATGCTGTAAGTTTGTCCTATAGCTCGGGTAATCCTGCTAAAAATGAAGCGATTATCAACAAAATGATAGCACTGTATAATTTAGACGCATTATCTGATAAAAATCGTATGTCAATGCAAATGGCGACTTTTATTACTGAGCGTTTAGGCTTGATTGCAACTGAGTTGAAAGAGGCAGAGATAAATGTCGAAAATTATCGTCGAGACCACAACTTGGCAGATATTAGTGTGCAATCAAAATTGGTCATTGAGACGGCCGGCGAATATGAAAAACGTATTGCCGAGGCTGATTTGCAGTATAGCTTGGTTTCGTTTGTTGAAAATTATTTGAAGAATGCCACGGATAAAGATCTAATCCCTAATAATACAGGAATTGAAGATCAGTCATTGGGTGAATTAATAATATCCTATAATGAATTAGTTCTTCAATATTTGCGCATTGGTCGTTCTACGAATGAAACTAATCCAATTGTTCAGCAAACACAACATCAAATTGGATTGTTACGACAAAATATTTTGCAAACAATTAGTAATGTCAAAAAAGGTGTTGAAATAACAAGATCAGATTTAAAAAATAAAAATAAACGATTTATCGATCAGATTAGTGGAGTGCCTGCAGTCGAACGCGAATTTGTGTCTATTTCTCGCCAACAACGTATCAAGCAGGGACTCTATATGACATTACTTCAGAAACGTGAAGAGACTCAATTAACGTTGGCTTCTACTACTGAGTCTGCGAAAATTATTGATGCAGCATATACGGCTGAAACACCTGTTTCACCAAAACTTAAACTATTACTTTTGATTGCTTTTGTTTTTGGACTTGGACTGAGTGGAGCTTATCTGTATGCCTACTCTTTGTTTAATAGCCGTATTCAAGACAAACACGAACTAAAAAGTATGACAAAATTACCTGTTATTGGGTATATTCCTTTTGTTAAAGACGTGCCTTATCTTGTTGTAACATCCGATCATCATGGAGTTATTGATGAAATGTTCCGATCGATTCGTGCTAATCTTAAATTTGTTTTGAAGAATCCAGAAGATAAAGTAATGTTGGTGACTTCTAGTATTGCTGGCGAAGGGAAATCGTTTTTTTCTATTAATTTGGCTCTCTCGTTAGCGATGCTTAACAAACGTGTTGCACTGGTGGGTTTAGATATTCGTAAGCCCATGTTAGCTAAATACTTAGAGATCGGTGATGTACTTGGCGTGACGAATTTCTTGTCCGACAAATCGTTGCAAGTATCTGATATTGTGGTCAGAGCATCTCAAAACTCAAATTTAGATGTGTATGTTGGCGGAACTATTCCTCCAAATCCTGCTGAGTTACTCAATGATGCTCGTTTAGATGAATTATTCGAAACGTTACGTGCTGAATATGATTATATTATTATAGATTCGTCACCTATTGGTTTAGTATCCGACACATTTATTATTAATCACGTTGTGGATGCCGTATTGTATATGACCCGTCAAGGTGTGACACCACGCGAGCATGTTCGAACTCTATCGGCGTATGTGGCAGAGGGGAAATTGAAGAATGTTTCTCTTATTTTAAATGGTGTACCAGAGCCAGATTTATATGGTTATGGCTATGGTGGTTATGTCACCAAAAGTTAAATGGATTCGATGACATAAAAAAAGAGCGACATTGTCGCTCTTTTTTTATGGTTATTTTTGTCGTTTTTGTCGTCGCCAATGATCTCCATTGCCTTTATTTCCTGTCCATGCTTTTTTTACTTTGGCTTTTTCAGCCACTTTTACGTTGGCTTGATATTGCGCAAGGGTTGCAATGTCTGACACGTAATTGTGATCTTCTACAACAGGAATCTGTTTCCCAATTAATTTCTGAATATCTTTCAGTTGTTGCATCTCGTCCGAACTGCAAAACGACACAGAAATGCCGCTGTGTCCCGCTCGTCCTGTTCGCCCAATCCGATGTACGTATGTTTCCGGAACTTCTGGCAAATCGTTATTGAATACATGACTTAAGTCGTCAATATCAATACCACGAGCGGCGATATCTGTAGCCACCAATACTTTTATTTTATGCTCTTTAAAATTGCTTAAAGCTCGTTGGCGTGCGTTTTGTGATTTTTCGCCGTGAATAGCATCGGCTGAGATGCCTGCTTGAACTAAAAAGCGTGCAATTTTGTTGGCGCCATGCTTTGTGCGTGAAAAGACTAATGCTGATGTGATGTCTTTGTGCTTTAGCAGTTCAATCAACAGTGGTTTTTTGTCAATTTTTTCCACAAAATAGAGCGATTGATCAATCATATCCACAGTAGAGGCTGGTGGCGTAATCGCAATTTTTTTCGGATTGCGTAGAATAGAATCTGCTAAGTCAGCAATTTCACGTGGCATAGTCGCCGAAAAAAATAGGGTTTGTCTCTGTTTTGGTAATAAAGGCAAAATACGTCGTATGTCGTGAATAAAACCCATATCCAACATGCGGTCAGCTTCGTCGAGTACAAAATATTCGAGATTGCGTAAATCCACTAACTTTTGATTGATTAAATCCAGTAGACGTCCAGGAGTTGCTACAAGTATGTCAACACCTTGACGTAATGCGTTCGTTTGTGGTTGTTGCGACACGCCTCCAAATATCACGGTGTGTCGAATATTTGTTAAATGTCCGTACGATTCAAAGCTCTGATCGATTTGTATCGCTAGCTCGCGTGTCGGTGTTAATACTAACGCCTTAATTTGACGACGCCCATGCGTAGGAGTTTCGGCTTGTAAATTTTGAATGATGGGGATTGAAAACGCGGCTGTTTTACCTGTACCTGTTTGCGCACAACCTAAAAGGTCGTTGCCAGCAAGTATAATAGGAATTGCTTTTTCTTGAATGGGTGTAGGCGTAACATAACCTTCTTGGTTTAAAGCCTCTAAAATAGGTGGAATGATGTTCAGTTCTTCAAATGTCATAAATTGATGGCGAGTTGTAAGTTGAGTTACACTCTTATTTTATAATCCTTGTGGGATAAATGTGTTCTGATTCCTAAAAATAATTGCTTTACAAGGAGTGGAAAAAGAGCGGTAGAGTAGGAAGCAGAAGAATAAGTGGGACTCGACCGTTACTATTGAAAAGTGCACAAAGGTACAGAAAATAATTGAAATTATATTCTTTTGAAAATAAGTACCCTATATTGCTTTAAATAGCCTTCGAGACTGTTAATAATTAATAGAAAAATGACTCAAAATGTTTTGGTAATCAGCAATAAAGTTGTACCTTTGCAGTCCGAAATATTATCCAGTTCTTGTAGATCTTTCATTTTTAGGTGATTAATTGGTTTTTGAGTGAATTAGCCCGCGCGACTCCTAATTACATACTGAAGTGAAAATTGTTAAATTATCAAACATTTAAACTATTGTGGATACATTAAGTTTTAAAACAGTTTCAGCCAATAAGGCAACTGTAAACAAAGAGTGGGTTCTTGTCGATGCTACTGATATGGTGCTAGGTCGTATGGGGTCGAAAGTTGCCAAATTATTAAGAGGCAAGCACAAACCAAATTTTACACCTCACGTTGATTGTGGTGATAATGTGATTGTTATCAACGCCGATAAAGTGCGTTTGACAGGTAATAAATGGACCGATAGAATCTATTATACGTATTCTGGTTATCCAGGAGGTCAACGTGGAACTACGCCAGAAGAACTGATGGCGAAAGGTCCGGATAAATTGATTCGTAAAGTGGTAAAAGGCATGCTTCCTAAAAATATTTTAGGTGCAGCTATTTTGAAAAACTTGCATGTATATGCAGGTGCAGAACACCCACACGAAGCACAACAACCCAAAGTAATTGATTTAAACCTTTTTAAATAATCGGATATGGAAGTAATAAATGCTATAGGTAGAAGAAAAGCGGCAATTGCTCGCGTATTCGTAACTCCTGGATCAGGTAAAATTGTCATTAATAAGCGCGAAATCGATAACTATTTCCCATCAACTATTCTTCAATACATTGTTAGACAACCGTTGACAAAATTGGAAGTATCGGAAAAATATGATATCAAAGTCAATCTTGATGGCGGTGGTTTCAAAGGACAAGCAGAGGCTTTGCGTTTAGCAATTGCTCGTGCATTGGTTAAAATGAATCCAGAAGATAAGTCAGCGTTGAAAGCAGCTGGTTTTATGACTCGTGATGCTCGTGAAGTTGAGCGTAAAAAACCAGGTCAACCAAAAGCTCGTAAACGTTTCCAATTCTCAAAACGTTAATATGTGTGTTCGGCATTACTCCGTTCGG
>DATFIF010000170.1:0-2911 GCA_035270405.1 Paludibacteraceae bacterium
CCAAAGATTTTTACGTCTGTGTTACCAATTTGGGTGACGCCAAATGGGAAATTAAATCTGAGGGAAATCAAGTGATAGAATATGTCATTGCATCAGCAGCGATTCCAGGAGTTTTCGAAGCGGAAATTATCAACGGTAAAACGTATATAGATGGCGGGACGCTCAATAATTTGCCAGCACAAGCTATACGTGACAAATGTGATGTGCTGATTGGTGTAGATGTACTGCCTCTAACTTATCAAAAAGCGAGCAAAACGGTAGATGTATTATTCCAAGCATTACGCGCGTCACAACATCAGAACTCATTAGAAGGTCGCAAGCTATGTGATCACTTGATTGAATCGTACGCCATTCACAAATACAATGAATTCGATTTTGAAGAATATCTTGAAATTTACAAGTATGGCTACTCTGCTATGAAAACCTATATCGAAAAGCATCCAGAACTACTCAAGCAGTGTAAATAAAACTTCTGTTTTTTTAGAGAGTGCGTTGCTCAAAACCTGAAATTGCATTACGCCATTCGTCGGAAATTAGTTTCGACTCGTTTACTTTAAAATCAAATCCAACCATTATAGTACGGCAGACGCATTTAACGGCGTCTGTTTTGGTACATACAATACGCTGAACGAGTTCAAAACTTTTATTACCAATCTCACTCACAGCAGTTTGCACAGAAATTTTGTCAGTCAAAAAAACAGGTGCTATAAAATCTACTTCGAAATGTGCTACCACAATGTCAATATCTTTAGGCGCAATGACTTCTCCTCGAACATCCTTAAAATACTCCGTTTTACCTAAATCATAAAACGACATATAAACAGAATTGTTGATGTGCCCTAATGAATCAGCATCGCTAAACCGCAACTGAACGGGTATGGTGTGTTTGAATAGTCTGTTTTCCATAGCAATAAATTAAGTTACAAAGATAAAAAAGTAAGGCTGATATCCCATCAGGAAACAGCCTTAACTTAGTTTGTGTAAAAGAACTACAAATCAATGCGTTTTTTAGCCACACCATCATCTACTATAACTTGTTCTGGAGGAGAAAGTAATACGGACGGATTGGCTAAAATTTGATTGAGTAGACGCATCGAAGCGGCATAATAATAACCATCACAAATGCGTTCGTCCAAAACAAATTTGAGTTGAATACTTTTTTGCTCTTGTACGTTACCTTCCTTATTAATAATATTTTTACGAGATTTGCGACCCATTGCCGTAAACATGCTACAGGTACCAAATTCGTACAAATGGTGATAAATAGATTCTATTCCGATAGAACCAATGTTGGTTAAAAAAATACTACAATGCCAAGGACTAATTTTGTGAATAGCTTTAGGCATACAACCCACTTTATCTAACTGCAACAATATAAAAACTACTGTTCGCATGAGCCACGGCGGTAACATTCCCAATAATTTAGACATCGTATCAGACCCATTTTGTTGACCTTCGTTTTGGGTCTTATCTAACTCTTCGCGCGTAATACGCACCACATCTTGCAGAGTAGCATCGGGCATAAAGTATGGTTTGATAAGCGTCTCTTCACCATCTAAAGTCAACGAACGTTTAATAGCAATGGACATACTAATGTAATTTCGCGCATATATTTTATTCCACATAACATAACGATTGAGCCGTGGACGTTGCGAAATCAAACGTGTCAAAGCCGCCATCAAGACATGCATAATGGACAGGTTGGGAATATCTTCTCGGTGTTCTTTTATAAACTCTTCGATATGGTCAATCGACAAAGATTCTTCAAAAAAGTTTTGCGAATCCATACGCGTCCGCAAGAAATAGGGAATCATAGCAAAAGTAGGATCTATTTTTGTTACGCGCCAGCCATCATACCTATCATTAATACCTTTACGCCAATACTTAAATAAATGTTTATTTTCCATAATATTATAGTGATATTTAACGGCATAAAAGTAGCTATTTATATTTAATATCCAAAGAGCAGTTTTTTCAACTCCGAAGAGAGAGAAATAATGATAAAAATAGTAACTTTGCATTTATTCAACTATTTAATTAACGACACATGATAATTGGAGTTATTGTGGCTATGAGTTCTGAACAAGAATTAGTAAGTCATCTCTTAACAAATAAAACTGTCAAAACAGAAGATAATCAAATTTTTACCGAAGGAACGATAGGACAGCATCGCATCGTTCTATTACAAAGTGGTATTGGTAAAGTATGCGCTGCCGTTGGCGCTGTGGAGCTTATTCGACACTACAAACCAGATTATATTATCAACTCAGGCGTAGCCGGAAGTTTAGATAAAAAGGTAGGTGTGATGGACGTTGTAATTGGAGCACGCACTGTTTATCACGATGTGGATTGCTTCACCGATAATCCGCGCGGACAGATACAAGGCTTACCTCTCTATTTTGAAGCAGACAAGAAACTACTCCATGCCGCCTCTCAAATTTCAGTTTCACAAACGATACATATAGGACTCACCTGTAGTGGCGACCAATTTATTTCCAACAGTGAAACTTTACGCAGTATCAAAAGCTATTTTCCTGAAGGATTAGCCGTCGACATGGAAAGTTGTGCCATCGCACAAGTGTGTTACATGTATCACGTTCCTTTTTTGAGTCTCCGTATTATCAGCGACACGCCAGGAATAAACGATCACGAAACTCAATATTTTGATTTTTGGAAAGAAGCTCCCAAAACGTCACTCACCATTATTGAGCAACTGCTTAAAAATCTAAATTGAAACAACTATGACATCAGCAAATATTGACACGCTTGTACAAAATCATCATCATTTTTTTGGGACTCAAAAGACAAAATCGATTACGTTTCGTAAAGAGCAATTACGCAAACTGCGTGCAGCTATTTTAAAATACGAAAAGCCACTTTATGCAGCTTTTAAAGCCGACCTCAACAAATC
>DATFIF010000171.1:0-10268 GCA_035270405.1 Paludibacteraceae bacterium
TTTATTGTCGCGTAAACAGAAAAAATAACCTTCCGTGTAAGCGATTGTTGGTTGAAACATAAATGCTACATAGATGCTACCTTCGGTGACTTCAGTAAATGACTTGTGGAGTTGCTGACTTTCTGCTACATCAAGTACAGCTGCATTGCCAATGCCGCAGCCCGCAAAACCATCGAATTCAAGTCCACTAGTTACGGTGATAGCAGCCGGAGTGCCCCATTGTGTAAACCAAGTGTGGTCAGTCAATAGTTCACCTTGCGCATAATCAAAATCTTCTGTTAATAATGTTTCGGCAGAAACGCTTAGTGTGATGAACATCACGGCTATCGCCATCCAAGTTTTTTTCATAGTTATAATATTTTTTTATGAATAGATATGTTTGCAAGTTTTTAAAGATTGAAATCTCTCTGTTAAGCCTTTTTTTCAAAAGAGTTTGGCAAAGGTACTACTTTTAGTTTTAAGAAAAAATAGAGTAGGCTATTCATATAATGCCATTTTTTTACTATTTTTGCAAGTTAAGAATACCAAGTTATCTGTTTAACCAAAACTAAAAACAACTTATTGAAAATGAAAGCTTATGTATTTCCGGGCCAAGGTGCCCAATTTGTAGGAATGGGAAAAGATTTATACGAATCATCTCCATTAGCGAAAGAATTATTTGAACAGGCGAATGATATGCTCGGTTTTCGCATCACTGATTTAATGTTTGAAGGCGAAGCTGAAGATTTAAAACAAACTAACGTAACCCAGCCAGCGGTATTTTTACACTCTGTTATTTCGGCACTCGTTTTGGGCAACGATTTCCAGCCTAACATGGTAGCTGGGCACTCATTAGGCGAATTTTCAGCCTTAGTGGCTGCTAAAGCCTTATCGTTCGAGGATGGTTTGCGATTGGTTTCGGCACGTGCCAAAGCTATGCAAAAAGCGTGTGAAATACAACCTGGCACTATGGCCGCTGTACTTGGCTTGTCCGATGAAAAAGTGGAAGAGGTTTTACGCACTGTTTCTGGCGTAGTTGTAGCTGCAAATTACAATTGTCCTGGACAGTTGGTTATTTCTGGCGCGGTAGAAGCCGTAGATGCTGCTTGCGAAAAAATGAAAGAAGCGGGTGCGAAACGTGCTTTGCGTTTGCCTGTTGGTGGTGCATTTCATTCGCCACTGATGGAGCCGGCTCGTGTAGAGTTAGAAGCTGCTATTCGTGCCACTGCATTTCATACGCCAATTTGTCCTGTGTATCAAAATATAGACGCGAAACCTCATACAGAAGCAGAAGAGATTAAAGCTAATTCTATTGCGCAATTGACAGGTGCTGTGCGTTGGACACAAAGCGTGGAACGCATGATTGCTGATGGTGCTGATTATTTCAAAGAATTGGGTCCTGGTAATGTGTTACAAGGTTTGGTAAAAAAAATCAATGCAGACGTTACGGCTGAATAGATCGTTTTTGGCTTTTTTAAAGTCTCAGTTTGATTGAATTCTAATTATTCGGCTAGTATGTTTTTCGAGTGAGCCATAAAGCTATTTAGCCATTATGACTTATTATTTTTTTAATTTTATGTTATGAAACTTGCAGAAAATTTGTATTACGTTGGTGTAAACGATCGTCATAAAACACTGTTTGAGAATATGTTACCACTGCCTTATGGCGTGTCGTACAATTCGTATTTGTTGGTGGATGATAAAGTGGCACTGATTGATACCGTGGAGTTGCCTTTTGCTGAAGAACAATTAGAAACAATTCAACAAATTTTGAAGGGTCGTAAAGTTGATTATCTCATTGTCAATCATATGGAACCTGATCACTCTTCTGGTATTAAAGCCTTGAGGATGGCCTATCCTAATGTTCAGATTGTGGGCAATTCGAAAACACTCTCCATGTTGGAAGGTTATTATGGTATTTCTGATGGCTTGTATGAGGTAAAAGAGGGCAGCGAATTGGTATTGGGCAGTCGTACTTTGCGATTTTACATGACGCCGATGGTTCATTGGCCGGAGGTTATGATGGCTTACGATGTGGAAAATCACATTCTTTTCTCGGCGGATGCGTTTGGCTGTTTTGGTACATTAGATGGTGGCGTGCTCGATACACAGCTGGAATTGGATATCTATTGGAGTGAAATGTATCGGTATTACGCCAATATTGTTGGGAAATATGGCAATCCTGTGCAAGCGGCTTTTAAAAAGTTTGCTGATTTGCAGTTAGATATGATTTGTTCAACACATGGTCCTGTGTGGACTGAACATCTTGCAAAAGCATTCTCGTTGTACGATCGTATGAGCCGCTACGAAGGCGAGCAGGGTGTTGTTATTGTTTATGGATCGATGTATGGACACACCGAAGAGATGGCTCAAGCAGTTGCTCGTGGCGCTGGCGAAGTTTGTAAAAATGTGTTATTATACGATGTTTCAAAAACAGATGCTTCAATCATATTAGGTAATATTTTTCGCTACAAAGGTCTTATTTTAGGCTCTCCGACCTACTGTAATGAACTATTTCCACCAATAAAATCATTATTAGATAAATTAGAAATACGAGGATTGAAAAATCGCGTATTTGGAGCGTTTGGTTCCTATTCGTGGGCTGGAGCGGCTGTCAAGGGTTTTCTCTCGTTTTCGGAACGGATGAAATGGGAAACGCCTCCAACTGTGGAAGTGAAACAAGCTATGAAACCTGCTGATTATAATGCGTTAGTAGACTTGGGTCGTACGATTGCTCAGGGACTTTAAATAGCGTAGTTTCAACCGAATTAGTTATTAAATAAACGGCTATTAAGTCGTCATATACCTATGAATAATATAACAAAAAATCCACGTTACGAAGTAGAAGCAGGCATCAATGGCTGTTTACTTATTCGTGACACCCATAATTCCGATTTGACGTCGCTCACTAAGCATGCGTTAGGATTTCTAGAACAACAATCGGCCAATCAAAACTTGAAACGAACACTCATTATTTCAGATATTGATGGTAATGATGTGGTGTGCGAGATGTTTTATGCGAATATTCATCAAGTGATTAAAAATCATCTTGTGAATAGGATTATATTTATAGGTAATGAACTGTATTCGCAATCTAAACTGTTTGATATTCAGGATAAATTATTTTTTAGAACGACACGCGAATTTTTGTCGTCTGAAGAGCTTTCAACATTTAAAAATGAGGCTATTTTACTAAAAATAGCTCCTAAATTTCACCCTAAACGTATTCAGGCGCATCTTCAACAGTTGGCGCACGACACAGTGCTTGAAATTGATTTTGATGCGATGTTTCACAACATCGATTATTTTCGTTCGAAGTTGAAACCAACCACTCAACTCATGTGTATGGTGAAGGCATCTGCCTATGGAAGTGGTTCGGTGGAAGTGGCGCAAGCTATGCAACATTATGGTGTCAATTACTTGGGTGTTGCTTTTGTGAACGAAGGCGTGGAATTACGTCAGGCTGGTATTCAATTACCGATTCTGGTTCTCAATCCGATGGAAACGGCTTTGCACCATCTTTTTAAGCACCAATTGGAACCTGAAATTTGTTCGTTTCATTTCTTACACGTCATAATTAAGGAGGCAAAACGTCATGGATTAATTGGTTATCCTATTCATATTAAGATGGATACAGGTATGCATCGTGCTGGTTTCGAAACGGAAGATTTAGCAGAAATAGTCTCTATTTTAAAAAGTCAAGACGCTGTGCGCGTATCATCTGTTTTTTCTCATTTAGCTGCTGCCGACGAACCGACGCCTGAAATGGATGCATTTACTCTACAACAAGTGACATTGTTCACAAAAAATGCGGAATTTTTGGAAACAGAATTAGGTTATTCGGTTTGGAAACATATTTTGAATACGGCAGGTATCGAGCGTTTTCCGCAATATCAATTCGATATGGTGCGATTAGGTATTGGTTTGTGGGGCGTGAATTGTGTTAATGCTCACAAACTACGCAATGTATGCTCGCTCACTACACGCATCATGCAGTTGAAAACGGTCAAAGCAAGCGAAACTGTTGGTTATAATCGTCTCGGAAAAATAACACACGAATCTGAAATTGCGCTGTTGCCACTCGGTTATGCCGACGGTATAAATCGGCGTTTAGGAAATGGTGTTGGTTCTGTTTTTTATAATGGCAAACGAGTTCCCATTGTTGGTAATATTTGCATGGATCTACTCATGATTGATGTTACAGGTTTGAATGCTGAAGTAGGCGATGAAGTGATTGTTTTCAATGATGAACAACGTTTGTCTGATATGGCAACGTTATTAGAAACGATTCCATACGAAGTTTTAACGTCGATATCGCCACGTGTACGTCGTGTTTATTTTCGTGAATAACCTAATTGGATAGAGTGGACACTTACAAAACCATAGCAGCGCCTGCCGAAGGAATTTACAAAGAGCAAGGTAGTAAATTTTTGGCTTTTGCTTACCCAGTAAGTTCTGCTGATGAGGTAAAAAATTTGGTAGATACGAAACGCAAAGAATTTCACGACGCACGTCATGTTTGTTATGCGTACATGTTGGGAGCTGCTCGCACCGAATTTCGTTCCAATGACGATGGCGAGCCATCTAATACCGCTGGGCGACCCATTCTTGGGCAGATTAATTCTCACCAACTGTCTGACATTTTAATTGTGGTTGTACGTTATTTTGGTGGCATTTTGTTAGGCACTGGTGGTTTGATAACCGCTTACAAAGCCGCTGCACTGGAAGCAATTGCTGCTGCTGAAATTATTGACTCTGTTTTGGAAAGTACTTATGCTATGGTGTTTGGCTACGAACAGATGAATGACGTTATGCGTATTATGAAAGAACATCAATTGTCCATTTTATCACAATCCCAATCGTTGACTTGTAAGTTGACTTTTTCCGTTCGTGAATCTTTGGAGTCGTCAGTGATCGAACGCTTATCAAAAATTGATTATGTAAAAATTGAGAAGATTCCATAATTTCTCACCTTCTAATTATAAAGAAAAACGCCCTGAAAATTATATTCTTCAAGGCGTTTTCTCTGTATATTGCTCTAATGGTTATTTGTACATACTGTCGCGTAATGCGTGAATATCGTCAGAAGTGAGGTATTCATCGTAATCCATATATTTATCAATGATACCATTTGGCGTTAATTCGATAATACGATTACAAACTGTCGAAACAAATTCGCGGTCGTGTGACGAGAGTAAAATGTTACCTTTAAAATTGATAAGTGTGTTATTAAATGCCTGTATAGATTCCAAGTCTAAGTGATTAACGGGTGAATCTAACAACATGACATTCGCATTTTTCAACATCATGCGAGCAATCATACAACGCATCTTTTCTCCTCCTGAAAGCACGTTAGAGCGTTTGTAAATTTCTTCTCCTGAGAAGAGCATTTTACCAAGATAACCTCTAATATACACTTCGGTGGTGTCGCTTGAAAATTGTCCTAACCAATCGACCAGTGTGAGTTCATTATTGAAAAATTCAGAGTTGTCAACCGGAAGATACGCTGTGGTGATGGTTACGCCCCAATTAAATTTTCCGAAAAATTTGGAATCATGACAGTTTAGAATTTCAAAAAAAGCTGTCATGGCACGTGGATCGCGCGATACAAAAGCAATTTTATCGTCTTTTTCTACATTGAAACTCACGTTTTTGAATAACACGGTACCATCGTCAGCTGTTTTTTCTAATCCGTTAATTTCTAATACCATATTTCCTGGTTCGCGATCAGGCGTAAAAATAATACCCGGATATTTACGGGTTGAAGGCTGAATTTCTTCTACGTTTAGTTTTTCGAGCATCTTACGACGACTGGTAGCTTGTTTACTTTTTGCTACGTTGGCGCTAAATCGACGAATGAACTCTTCTAACTCTTTACGTTTTTCGTCAGCTTTTTTGTTTTGGTTTTGTTGTTGGCGTAGAGCCAATTGGCTCGATTCATACCAGAATGTGTAGTTCCCAGAAAACAAGGTAATTTTGCCATAATCAATATCAACGGTGTGTGTACTGATGGTATCGAGAAAATGCCGGTCGTGACTCACAACTAAAACTGTATTTTCATAGTTGGCTAAATAGTTTTCGAGCCAAATCACAGCATCCACGTCCAAGTCGTTGGTAGGTTCATCTAAAAGTAGATTGTCTGGATTTCCATAAAGCGCACGTGCCAATAAAACACGAACTTTTTGTTGACCACTTACTTCGCCCATCAATTGATAATGGATATCTTCCGTAACACCAAGTCCGCTCAATAGTTGCGCCGCATTACTTTCAGCATTCCATCCATCCATCTCTGCAAATTTTTCTTCCAATTCGGCCGCCAATAATCCGTCAGCTTCTGTAAAATCTTCTTTTGCATAAACGGCATCTTTTGCCTCTTTTACTTTCCAGAAATGGTCATTTCCCATCATTACAGTGTCTATCACTGTATAAGCGTCAAATTCAAAGTGATCTTGTTTGAGCACAGAAAGACGTTCGCCACTGCCAAATGACACTTTGCCGCGCGTAGCATCAAGGTCTCCGCTAAGCATCCGTATAAAAGTGGATTTACCAGCACCATTGGCACCAATAATTCCATAGCAGTTGCCAGAAGTAAATTTGAGATTAACATCGGAGAAAAGTACGCGCTTACCAAATTGCATCGTAAGATTGGAAACTGTAATCATGCTAGTATCTATTGAATTTGTTTGTAATCAATTGTATTTCAAATAAATAGGATTTTAAAAGTAGGGTAGTATACCTATTTTTTTGAGGTTGCAAAGTTACTTATTTATTATGGTCTTTCCAAACTCATATAGTCCGTGATTTTTTCGTGATGATTGTAAAATCCAATCTTTTTGTATCTTTGTACGCATTAAACAGATTATGTATTTTTCGTAATTTTAAATAGGTATGGAATTACAAACGATTATTGACCACCTCGAATCATTTGCGCCACTAGCGTTTCAAGAAGATTATGACAATTGTGGATTGTTACTTGGAAATCGTCAACAAACTATTTCTGGCGTCTTGCTTTGTATCGACGTTACCGAAGCAGTTATCGACGAAGCCATTGCTACCAATCACAATTTGATTGTGTCACATCATCCCCTCATTTTCAAAGGATTAAAATCACTCACTGGACGTAATGAAGTAGAACGATGTGTATTGAAAGCGATTAAAAACGACATTGCCATTTATGCTGCACATACCAATTTAGATAGTGCGCCCAATGGTGTGAGTGCGCGCATGGCCGAAAAATTAGGATTAGTAAATGTGCGTGTTTTGGCGCCAAAATCCAACATGTTACTCAAGCTGGTAACATTTGTACCAGTGGCAGATGCCGAAACTGTTCGCAACGCTCTATTTGCCGTAGGTGCTGGTCATATTGGTAATTATGATGCCTGCAGTTTTTCTCACATTGGCGAGGGAACTTTTAGAGCTGGTACAGAGGCTCAACCATTTGTTGGCGAAATGGGGAAAAAACATACAGAATCTGAAATTCGTTTAGAAGTGATTGTTCCTAAACATTTGCAAAGCCGTGTCATTAGTGCTTTAATACAAGCACATCCGTATGAAGAACCAGCGTTTGATTTGATTCCGTTGGCTAACGATTGGGAACGAGTAGGATTGGGTGTTGTGGGTGATTTACCGCAAACGCTTTCAGAAAGTCATTTTTTGAATCACGTGAAACAAACATTCCAATCAGAATGTATAAAACATTCGCCACTTTTAGGGCGAGAAGTGGCGCGTGTTGCCTTGTGCGGTGGCAGTGGTGCTGATTTTATTACAAACGCAAAAGCAGTTGGTGCTCACGCTTATATTACTGCGGATGTCACATATCATCGTTTTTTTGAAGGAGAAAATAGTCTGCTAATTCTCGATGTTGGACATTTTGAATCGGAACAATACACAAAAGAGATATTTTATGACCAACTTATCAAAAAAATTCCTAACTTTGCCATCCGTTTATCAACTTCGGAACAAAAGCGTGTGTTTTATTTTTGAAAGTACGTAAGTAGTTGGTAACAATTCAGTTAGAAAATAAATAATTCAATCATTCAATATTATGGCCGAACAAAAAGCAACAGACGTAAAAGAAATTTCCGTTGAAGAACGCCTAATTGCACTCTATGAGTTGCAAAAAGTGGTGTCGGAAATAGACAAAATTAAAACATTGCGCGGTGAATTGCCACTCGAAGTACAAGATTTGGAGGACGAGATTGCAGGCTTGCAAACACGTATTGACAAATACAATACCGATATTGTGGACATGGATAAAACCATAGAAGCTCAGAAAATAAAAATTGAAGAAGCACATGCTAAGATTGCTAAAAATACAGAGCAACAAAACAATGTGCGCAACAACCGTGAATTTGATGCTTTATCAAAAGAAGTTGAATTTCAAACCTTAGAAATTGAATTATCCGAAAAAAACATTCGTGAATTTTCAGTTGATGTTAAAATTAAACGTGAAGAAGTAGAAGTTGCAAACCTACAATGCTCTGAACGTCAATTAGATTTGAACCAAAAGAAATCAGAACTGGATGAGATTATAGCTGAAACACGACAAGAAGAAGAGCGTTTACGTGAAAAAGCAAAAGAGTTAGAAGTTTTTATTGACCCACGTTTATTCACGGCTTTTAAACGTATTCGTAAGAATGCGCGTAATGGCTTGGCTGTTGTTTCCGTGGAACGTGATGCGTGCGGTGGATGCTTTAATAAAATCCCACCACAACGTCAAATGGACATCCGTATGCGTAAAAAAGTCATTGTGTGTGAATATTGTGGTCGCATCTTGGTAGATAAAGAGTTAGCTGACGCTGAATAATTAGCGTAGTTGTATTAAATAGGTAAAGAGTCTGTATAAAAGTATACAGACTCTTTTTTATTTATAGAAGTGGGGAATCGGGATGATTTTCCACTTTTCTATTTTTATTTCATCACCAGAGCAAACGCTCCTGAGAATTGAATATTTGCGTAGAGTTGAGCAGTTGTATACAAATATGCGAAAATTACAACGATATGATTTACATAAAGGTGATAAATATAAATGTAAACAAACTAACACATTACAAATGTAACCATTACGCGAATTTACAAAAGTAAAACCCAATTAATTAAGATTTCTACAAAATAATTACTTTAATTTTAAGGCTATTTGTTGAGATTTACATTTATTAATTGTAGAGTGGTCAATAGTATTAACAATCACATATAAACTTATCTATATAGTATGATAATCAATGAGTTATTAAAGCTTTCTGCTGTTTTAATTGAACTGATTATTTATTTTATGTTAAGATTGTAAACAATAGAGCTTGTAAAGTATTATTATTGCTATAACTCGTATATTATCAACTATTTAAGTTATATACTTTATAGTAAAACTTTACTGACTAGTACCTCTTTAAAGTGTTATATACTAGTACCTTATTAAAATAAATGTAAATTTGTACGAATAGTGTAAGTTTACATTTGTAATGAAATTTAAACTGTAAACAATTACAAATGTATTTTTTTGTTTACAAAAACAATATTACATTTGTAATGTAAAAATTTACATTATGAAGAATCGTATTTTCCTGCTAATTGAGACAAAAGAATTGACACCTGGCAAATTTGCTGATGAAATTGGTGTAGAACGCTCTACCATGTCGCATATTAAGTCTGACAGAAGTAAACCGTCATTAGACATGGCTCAAAAAGTGTTAGAACGCTATCCCGAAGTGAGCGCGGAGTGGCTTATTTTAGGTAGAGGGCCCATGTTATCACAAAAAAACGATTCTCAAGCGTTCGATTTGTTCTCTCATGTTGGTGTAAATGACTCACAATCAGTCGAAAAAGAGCATCAAAAGCCAATTTCTAGTGAGCCTATCTTGACTGACACTTATCCATCAAATGTGGTAACCTCCGATATTCAGCCATCATTACTTCAAAAAGAGGAATCGCAGCTCTCAGCGAACTCATCTAAGACGGAGCGAATTGTTGAGCGCGTGATGATATTTTATTCAGATCAAACGTTTGAAGAGTTGATTAAATAAACTCATTTAGAGGTCGTCTGAATAGAGTTTATATTCAGTCTATATACTAAGGTGGAGCTGTTGAAAAATAGCCCCATTTTTTTGACTTAAATAATTGGTAGTGTCGGTAAAATGTAGTAATTTTATGCCACATTTTAGATTAACTCAAAATAGTATATAAATGCTTGATCAAGAAAGAATTATTAGAATCAACATCGAGGAAGAAATGAAAACTGCCTACATCGATTACTCTATGTCGGTGATTGTTTCGCGCGCTTTACCTGATGTTCG